>JBJTFZ010000239.1:0-3396 GCA_046093685.1 bacterium | reverse complement strand
CCTTTGGGAATTGCACTTTCACCGAATCCTGCAAGTAGCAGTGTACAGATTACCATTCCCGTTGAATCGTCCTCCGCAATCTGGAAACTCTATGCAAAAGATGGTGAATTGAAAAAGGAAGGTGAATCAACACAATCAACATTCACTATAGATTGCACAGGTTTATCATCAGGTTCATATCATGGAGTGATAGAACATGCACATAGAAAAACATTTTTCAAATTCATTGTTCAACATTGATACCAATATGATACAACGCATAGTACTGTACATGCTGCTCTTTTGCTTTGGAGCAGAGGGCTTTGCTCAAACATTGAATCTCATGTATTATGTATCAGCCAGACCGGGTGAACATGGGATGTGGGTTGCAAGGCAGTTACCCAATGGTTCATGGCTAAGAGGTGAGAAAGTCTTGATCGATGGCGTCTTCGATGGAAATGGAGTCGATCCGGATATCTTCAAACAAAGCGATGGTTCACTTCGATTGTATTATTTCCAAGGATATTTTGTAACCCCGCCACCACAAAATCCAGGACCAAATCCAATTTATTCTGCAGTGTCGACCGATGGTATTCGTTTCACGGGAAAGAGAAAGGTGTTTGAATACGATAATGTGTTCGACCCATCCGTTGTGCAATTACCAAACGGTTCTTATGTGATGGGTTGCACACAGATGATTGGTTCTACGGTGAACACTGTAGTTGCTACAAGTGCAGATGGATTGACATTTACCTATAAAACCACTGTACAAAATACAGGCATACCGGAAATGATGGTACTTCAGGATGGGTCAATTCGCTTATTCTATAATGGTCCCGGTGGTATAGTGAGTTCACGATCAACGGATGGTGGAACCACATGGCAAAAAGAACAAGGCTTACGATTGGCCTATCAACAATTTGTGGGAGATCCCAGTGTGTCGAAAGTCGGGAATGTTCTTCGTATGTATGTGAAAGGATTCAATGCAAATGGAGGACAAAAATTGACCGGGCACAAAACGCAATATGCTGAAAGCACCGATGGTGGAAATACATTTCAAATGCAGCAACAATTGGTATTGGATAGTGCAAGCGTTCCTGAAGGTGTTGAAATGAATGTTGCTTTGAATATGGATTCATTGTCCAAACATGATACTTCATGTATAGGAGAAGAAGTTGTATTTGAAGTAAAAGCATCGTGTAAGCCTGAAATACTGCCTTTAACTTATCAATGGACTCGAAATGGCATTCAGATTCCAAATGCGAATGCCGCAAAGTATACAATAAACAATATCTCGAAGTCTGATTCGGGAGAATATTCAGTGATTGTGACTGTTGGTCAATTGTCTTCCGGCACATTATCTGCAACCTATGGACCAATAGGTTTATCAATAAAACCGCAAACAATGATTGTGAATGACATACAACAGGAGTTATCATTGTGTCATGATCAAGTGAAAGTGGTTTCATGCATGGCACAAGGAATGCAGCTCAACTATCAATGGATGAAATCCGGTAATTCCATTATAGGTCAGCAGAAAAATGAAATAGTGATCAATGGGAAAGATTTCATCGATGGCGATGAAATATACTGCATTGTCAAAGGTGATTGCGGTTCAGACACGACCAAAAGAATGAAGATTTCCATTACACCGGAATTACGGATCACAAAAGACTTGTCTGATGGATATGCGATACAGCTAGGTACAGATACTGTGTTATCAATCCAGATTTCTTCTAAGAATTGTACATATCAATGGTTGAGAAATGATGCTCCATTGATGGCAGAGCAAATCGCAAATGATACTATCATCACATTGAATATTTCTTCGATGGATACATCGAAGTCCGGAAGATATGCAGCAGTCATAAGAAATCAATGTGATACAATCGGAACCGTTAAATCATTGATATCCGTACGAATGCCAAGTTCTGTCGAAGAGGAGAAATCCGTACTGATATTTCCTCAACCCGCTGAGAGAATATTGCATATTCAATCAAATAATAGCGTCGGTTTATTGAGAGCTGTTTTAATGAATGTACATGGAAAGATATTGCGCAACTGCGATGTGATTTCCGGAAAGGGTATCATGTCCATTGATGATATACCTTCAGGACTATATTTCATTCGAATGTCCGATATGGTTTATCCTTGCATAATCCATCATTAATGAGGTAGATTATGAATTTGATTAAAGATATTGGAATTGTTTTGCTGGGTTTGATAATAGGTTCAAGCATTAACATGGGGTTTGTGGAATTGGGTGGTATTCTCATACCACCACCAATCGGTGCAGACTTGACCACGGAGGCAGGATTAAAATCAGCGCTTTCACTCATGACGCCGATTCATTTTCTCTTTCCATTTCTTGGGCATGCATTGGGAACACTTTCCGGTGCATGGTTTTCAACAAGATTCACAAAGTCAAAGCATATATCTGCCGCTTATGCAATTGGCATATTTTTCTTAATCGGCGGAATAATGATGGTTGCTACAGTAGGTGGGCCAACATGGTTTATCATGATGGATTTGACACTTGCATATCTACCGATGGCTTGGTTGGGCAATAGACTCGGGAAGATGTGATTATTTCTTCAGCACACCTATCATGACGCCAAAATTTCCGTCTCTTTGCAACCATCGACTTCGAGGGGCATATGTTTTTGAGATGGAACCATCGAGATAGAGGGCATTTATGCAGCGTTGTTGTTTGAAATAGTGGGCGAATTCATAGAGTGTGACAGGTTTGCGTGACATTGCGAAAATGAGTTTCCCATGTTTGGTAATACCAACACCATTGCGAATGTTGAAATAATTTGAAGTATCAGAAAAATAGGGATTGATTTTTCGATTGATCACGAGCATGGGACCGGACTGTGTGGCATGTTTAATATTCTTCACTTTATGTATATCTCTTGCCAGACATATTCCCGGTTGTTCTTGAGAATTCACATAAAAAACCCCATTTGGTTGAATGAAAAAATTACCTGTACCTCTATCAAGATTAACGGGCTTATGCATGGTGTGATCGGCTATAAAGAGACCAACAGGTGCAAAGTCAGGATGATACATCCCACCATTCATGGCGAAGATCAATTCCTGTTGTGATCGCTCTATATGCTTTTTTAAACCACCCAGGGATTTAATTAGCATATTGTTCGCATCTTTCCAATACATGGAAATGCGTTCTGTTTGGGGATTATAGGTATGGATGATGAAGTCTCTGCGAGTGAGTTCGCGGGCTTTTGGGATGGTATCTTGAATTTGTTCGATAGCTTGTGAATGTATATGGTTCGTACATGGTCCCATCATCATGATGAGCAGGGAGAATAATGAAAGCAAAAAGTATCGTACCATAAAAAACCCTGTCATTTGATGCAAATGCATGACCCTGTGAAATAGATTGAAGTTTGTATA
>JBJTFZ010000238.1:0-2452 GCA_046093685.1 bacterium | reverse complement strand
CATCATCAAGGTTTACGCATTGCGGGTTTTCTTGCCATTCCACCTGCTCAACAGGATGCTACAACATATCCTGCTTTGATTTTCAATCGTGGTGGTACAGGTGAGAAAGGTGCTTTGACCGCAGAGTCCGCCTCCATGTATGCAGTAACATATGCCAGTTGGGGATATGTTGTGGCAGCAAGCAATTATAGAGGTTGTGGCGGAAGCGAAGGCAAAGAAGAATGGGGTGGGAATGATGTTCTTGATGCAGCTGCTTTGCTACCGCTCCTTAAATCACTTCCCTATGTGGACCATGATCGCATTGGATTGATTGGTGGTAGCAGAGGTGGAATGATGGCACTCATGATGCTGCGAACCATGCACGATTTTCGTGCGGCAGTTACGATCGGTGCCCCCACAACATTTGATTCCATTCCAAAAGATTCATATATCTATAAAACATTCGCACAGTTTCAGGATGGAGGTACAGCTAGATCAGATGAGGAATTGAAACGCTCATCTGAGTACTTTTGTCAAGAACTCTGCAAGACGACTCCCTTGCTTGTATTACATGGAACAGGTGATAAAAGAGTGGACCCCATGCACTCCTACAGACTTGGAATTGCTCTTCAAAAAGCCCGTCATCCCTATAAACTGATCATGTATGAAAATGCCGATCACATTCTTGCAGGGAGACGTCATGAAAGCAATCTGGAGATACGATCATGGGTTGATGCGTATGTCCTTAAAAAACAAGCACTTCCGAAAGTTGGTCCCCATGGCGCATAAGGCAATTTTCAGTGAAAAACATTCGTGAAAATTGTGTATTTTTACATATCAATTTTCAATGATTGATTCTATCGTACCGCATTGCAGCGCGGGGTCGATTTTCTTCACAACTACTACCAAGAACAATGGCAGAATCTCACGACGAACAGAATCTAAAAAGCACAGGAAAACAATACTCTGAAGATAGCATTAAGGTACTCGAAGGGCTTGAAGCTGTTCGAATGAGACCGGCGATGTATATCGGGGACATTGGTGATCGCGGATTGCATCACTTGATACAAGAAGTGGTTGACAATTCAATCGATGAAGCACTAGCAGGATTTTGCAAGAAGATCATCGTCACGCTTCATAGCGACGGTTCATGTTCTGTACAAGATGATGGACGCGGTATCCCGACCGGACCCCATCCCGTCAAGAAAATTTCCACTTTGGAAGTTGTGCTCTGCACATTGCATGCAGGTGGTAAGTTTGACAAAGGAAGTTATAAAGTATCCGGCGGTTTGCATGGCGTTGGTGTTTCCTGCGTGAATGCACTTTCCACCAAACTTGAAGCCACCATCAAGAGAGATGGTAAGATTTATCGCCAAGAATATTCGAGAGGAAATCCGGTAAGCGGTGTCGAAGAAATCGGCAAAGCGAAAGAAACGGGTACAATGATTCGCTTCTATCCGGATGACACCATCTTCAAAACCGTTGAATTTCGTGCTTCACGCGTTGCAGAACGCTTGCGTGAATTGGCATTCTTGAATCCCGAAGTGAGTTTGGTTCTTTTTGATGAAGCAAATGCAACAACAGAAGAATATCATTATCCCGGCGGACTTTCAGAATTTGTTCGCCATGTTGATTCACATCTCACTGCTTTGACTGAAACCGTTTCAATTTCAGGTTCAGGAAAAAGTGATGTTGGAGCGGATACCATTGTTGATGTGTGTTTCGAATACAATGATTCATACAGTGAAACATTGCTATCCTATGTAAACAATATCAATACCGTTGAAGGCGGTACACATGTTTCAGGATTCCGTTCTGCACTCACGCGTACAATCAATTCCTATGCAACATCAAACAATCTCACAAAAGCCGCTCTTACCGGTGAAGACTTTCGTGAAGGATTGACTGCCATCATCAGCGTGAAAGTAGCCGAACCTCAATTTGAAGGTCAAACCAAAACCAAATTGGGCAATGGTGATGTTGAAGGTATTGTTCGACAAGTGGTGAATGAAAGTCTTTCAGTGTTTCTTGATGCAAATCCCAAACTTGCCAAGAAAATCATTGAAAAAGCCACGCTTGCAGCTGAAGCAAGAATGGCGGCAAAGAAATCTCGTGAACTTGTTCGCAGACAAAATGCCCTCGAGAGTTCAGCGCTTCCCGGAAAACTTGCTGATTGTTCTCTTCGCACAGCCGAAGACACCGAAATTTATCTCGTCGAGGGTGATTCTGCGGGTGGTTCAGCAAAGCAGGGAAGAGATCGTCGCTTCCAAGCCATTCTACCGCTACGTGGTAAGATTTTGAATACGCATAGAGCACGCATCAATAAGATTTTGGACAATGAAGAGATTCGCACAATCATTGCAGCTCTTGGTGCAGGTTTCGGTGAAGATTTCGATGCGGAGAAAAGTCGTTATGGAAAGATCATTCTCATGGCCGATGCCGATGTGGATGGTTCGCATATTCGAACATTACT
>JBJTFZ010000237.1:0-4110 GCA_046093685.1 bacterium | reverse complement strand
TCCCAGTATTCATCGGGGAATGTTATGGCTTTCCTACTTGCAAAAGCAACATCTTGAAGTTGACCTGTTTTTCTATTGTAAATGGAACGAACGATATGTGGTTGATAAATTGTACCTTTATTTGCCAAAGCGGCACAATAGACAGCCATTTGAAGTGGGGAAACTCCTAATTCACCTTGGCCAATTCCAAGATTCACCAAGCGTCCTCTAATCTCACCTGCGGACAACTTCTGCTTCTTATAAAACTTTTCTCCGGGTAATTTTCCTTTTGAATCTTCGGGTATATCAATGAAAGTTTTTTGTCCAAATCCGAAATCTCGACCATATTTTTCAAAATTATTAATTCCCAATTGGGGTCCGATCTTATTGAAAAATACATTGCAAGAAACATGAATTGCTTTTTGGAGATTTGTAGCTCCATGTGCACCGTGGCATTTCCAAGACCTTCCACCAAATTCAAAATATCCGGGACAATTGATAGTTTTCTGAGGGGTAATGATTCCTTCCTTTAATGCAGCAATACCCATCAACATTTTCCATGTTGAACCAGGCGGATAAATGGTCTGAGTGGCACGATTGAATAATGGCTTGGACTCATCTCTTAGCAATTTTGAAAACAAATTGCTCTTCGTCCTACCACTGAATTCTCGAATGTCATAATCAGGCATGCTCACGAGGGCCAGTACTTCACCGGAATTAGGATCAAGGGCTACGATTCCACCTCTTTTACCCTGAAGTAATTTTTCTGCAAGTTCTTGCAATTGCTTGTCAACCCCTAGACGAAGATCAAACCCCTCCTCAGCAGTAATATCATTTTTTCCTTCTTGAAAACTAGAAACTTTTTGTCCGGTTGAATTCACTGCTACAAATTGAATTCCCTTAGTGCCTCTAAGAAAGTTTTCATAAGTTTTTTCAAGTCCAGCATAACCAACAATATCCCCGGGAGCATAATAATCTCCCATTGTTTGAATCTGCTTTTTGTTAATCTCACGGGAATATCCAAGTATATGTGACATATTCCCATCAATGGTATACAATCTTTTTGATTCAACGGATATGTCAACTCCCGGAAGAAATTCATGATTTTCTTCAATGAGAGATATGATTGACCAGTCAGCATCTCTGTAGATTTTGTTTGGTTTTACACGAGATATCTTTTTTGATTCTTCGACAAATTCTTTGATTTCAGTTTGCTGCAATTGAAGTATTGAAGCAAGTAAAGGAATGGAAGATTCTTGAAATTCATTTGGTGTTATGGAAATGGAGAATGAAGGAGAATTATGAACCATTCTTTCTCCATTTCGATCGAATATATTTCCTCTGAAGGGATCAATAGTAACTTGCTTGATGGCTTGAGTTTCAGCCTTTAAACGATATACATTCCCCTGAATGATTTGTAAATAAGCAAGCCTTCCCACATAAATTGAAAGTACGGCCATCACAATGATTCTCATTGTGAGAGAACGTTCTTTACCACCAATATTTACGGATTCATTATGAAGATTCATGTCTTGCTCTACATTTATATGGTAAAATACGGAATTTACCATGCCTCTTTACATGAGGTCAATTTTTCAATGATACTTCAGCTGAACGATGATATAGAGTAAGTAATAAAACAAAGATAGCTGATAAAAGTATGCTCAAAACTATGCCAAAAACCCCCATAAAATGGGAGAGGACTATAAACAAAATCAAAGTCACTATGCAAGTCACCCCATAGATCTTTGCAAAAGTTCCAAATTGACCGGAAATCGGAAAATAGTGAATAAGAAATATGTTAACCGTAAGTATGAATGTCTCCAAACACAATACTCTAAAGAACATCGTCGCCTCTTCATTAAAGCTTCCGGAAAAAGCATAAATAATCCATGGAGCACAAAACAATGCAATCGGAAGAGTAATCAATGCATAGATACTTGTCCAGCGTTGATATGTTGCCAATACTCGTAAACACTGTTCTCTATCATGTTCATACATGTACGATAATCGAGGCAAAGCAGAAATCACAAAAAGCCAAACAGGAAACAGTTGGAAAACTCCTGCTGCTTTATCAGCAATTGCAAAAGTTCCGGTCATAAGTTTAGAAGCTATAAGCGAGACATAAAAAACTCGTGGCTGAGTGTATAATACTTGAGCAAGAGAAGACATGAAGGGCTTTGCTCCCAAAATAAACTCTTCTTTAAGAATTGCCATTGTTGGTTTTGAAATACCAATTCCAAGAAGGCGATTACTCATTAAGAGAGTTGCGAGCGCCATGATGATTTGCGTACCATAATAGATAGATGGATAAAGCAGATAGTCATCTGGTTCCTTGACAGCAATCAAAACCCCTACAAACAAAGCTAAGCGTGCTACAATTTGAAATCTTGACAAGAGATACATCTTCTCATAGCCTTGATACAGCCAAACGGGGAACAATACATCTCCAATGATGAAACCAAATGTTATGATGATAAGGCCTAATTCACTTCGTAGTGAGGGTAATGTAAAAGCGATGATCATCATCAACACGAAAGATAGCAACATCAATGCGGTCTTTAATAAAAGGATAGCTCCTGCAATTTGTGAAGCTCTGTGATAATTGTTTCTATGAATCGATATCTGCCTTGCAGCAGAATAGTTAAAACCAAAGTTTGTTATCACAAGGAAGATATACATAAACGATACGGCAGATTGCACAATACCGTAGCGTTCAATCCCGAGAGATCGTACGAGATAGGGAACGAGGAAGAGGGGGACGAGATATTCAAGACCTTTCAAAAAAGTCAAGGAGAAAAAATTCTTCATGACACTCGCATGATCAACACGGAGTGTGGTGAACATGGAATTAATCAGCTTTCTCATTCAGTTTCCTGAAATATGAGCTTGAAGTATCTTTCGGGGTAATTCATGCAATAAGTCATCATGCCTATCATACTGATGAATCGTATTACAAATAGTTCCATCATGATTGAGCAATAGGCCGGTATCGGGATGGAAATTTCTAGCTTCCTTTTTCATGAGACCCATTGTCATGACAGGGCCCTTCATATTTTCATATAATCGCAGTGAACTCCCAAATGCATTCATTCGTATCGAGTAATTGTGAATGCCTTGGTCAAGACCAGTTATACCGTCAATAGCGCGAACTTTTGGAGTAAGAAGAATTCTGCACATTTCATGAGTGTATTGCAATACAGCATTGGTGCTACCCATCGTGATACCGGCACATGAAATCACATTGTGTCCTATCTTTTTAAGGATTTCCTCACCAAAGCCTCTTCGAATCCATCCGGCATTGTGTTGTTCACCCGCAATTGTCATCGAAGGGTCTTCCAAAAAGCAACATATATTATCATCCATCTGAAATTCAAAGGGGTCTTTTTGAAAGACGACATCTCGAGTGTCGCTCAGCATTACTTTAGAATAACGGCTATCATTTTCGAGAAAGTCAGTGTACAAGAAGTGTCTTGATTGATGAATATGAAAGGCATGCTTAGCAAATTGATTTTTCATTTCATCTGATGCTAAGTACTGATTGATTTTCAAGACAGGGCTGAACAGTCTATATGCGTTTACTTTTTTATTCAGAAATGGAATTGAGATTCGTGTTTCCTTGAAGTCTCGCATGTATATTCCTGAAGACGAGAATTTACTTCTTGTTGAAGGGCTAATATCATCACAAAAAAACGCAATTCCACCGGCATACCCTGTGGAATGCAAAGTTTGCAAAAATGGCTTCAATTGCTCGTATTCCAATGACCGAACAATCCCCATGATCAATGAGCCATTTTCATCTTTGAAAGAGGGAAGTGAAAGCTGAGACACAGCCATTACGATACTACTCCGGAATCTGTTTCCTTTCTTTCAGAATGAATGGACACTGCTTTTTTGAATTGTGTGGCAACTATCAAATAGAGGCATGTAAGAACGAATACTCCGATTGATGTTCCGGCAGCGATTGTGAGTCTCTTTGGTCGTGATTTTTTAAAGGCAGGTTTTGCATAATCCAATACATACATCATGGGCGCTTCACGAATCTCATCGAGTTTTGCTTGTTCGAGCATGGGCATAAGGAAAGCTTTAACCTTGGACATTGCCTCATATTCGGTATACAGTTTCATGTAT
>JBJTFZ010000236.1:0-12565 GCA_046093685.1 bacterium | reverse complement strand
GCGATGCAATCCGGTGCATATATTACTCTTTTTTGAGTGGAATCATCCAAAATAGCCATGATGGACTCCGCATCTCCGCCTAACATCAAAATGGTATAGGTTGGATATGCATTGATGCATCGATTGATGGCACCGGAAATTGCAGTTGAAATACCCGCATGAATTGCATCCTGCGTGTTTGTTCCTATGATTTCTTGCGTGGGTTGCGGGGCAAGAAGAGGCAATCCCTTTGTTTTCGATGCGAGTGTTGAATACATGGTGGTGAATCCCGGCAAGATTGCTCCTCCGAGGCAGACACCCTCTTCATTCAGTACATTGTAGGTAATGGCAGTTCCGCAGTCTATTGTCATGAGCGGTGAACTTGTCAATTGCAATGCTCCGAATAATCCATGCATTCTGTCTTCCCCCATTCCCGAGATATTCGAAAAATCTATCTTGCCGGATTCAATCAGAAGGGTTTTTGTACGAACAGTGGTGCATGCTTGATCATCGAGCAATTGGGCGAATTGTTGATCCATTCCGGGATTGACCGATGATATGCCTATGATATATGAGTTTCCTCGAGCATATTCGGACATGATACGAAGAACTTCTCTATCCCAGTCTTGCGATGAATATGCAAAAGCCCCCAAGAATTGAGGGCCTTGCGCATAGCATTTGACGCGCGAATTTCCGAAATCGAGTGCGAAATGTATCATGTCAATTTTGGAGGAGGTTCCATCACAGCACCACATTCCTTGCAAGTGCGATGATCCACTGAACCATAAAAGCGTTCAAAGATCGGAGGCAATTGTTTTACGATGTCATTGACCGGAATATACTCCTCATAGAGTTTGGTGGTACATGATTCGCAAAACCACATAAAACCATCAAGTTCATTGTCCAGTCTTTTGCGTTCCATCACTAATCCAACGGTATTCGGACCTCTTTGAGGTGAATGCGGTGTTCTTGGAGGGAGCAGAAAAATATCACCTTCTTTTATGTGAATGTCTCTTTGCTTTCCATCATCAATGATTTTCACGGTGATGTCGCCTTCCAATTGATAGAAGAATTCTTCACCTTCATTATAGTGATAGTCCTTGCGTGAATTTGGACCACCAACAACCATCACGATGAATTCCGTGTCTTGATACACGGTTGCATTTCCCACCGGAGGCTTGAGCAGATGCCGATGTTCATCGATCCATGTTTTGAAATTGAATGCGCCTTGTATTGCCATGAGACACCTTGAAAATTCAGTGAGAAATATGTGACGAAACTACAAAAAAACTTGCGATGGAGCTCGACTCATCCTTCAAATCTTTCGATGGAGGAAATGCCTTTGATTTTCCTGAATCGATCAAAAATGCGATGAAGATGTTCTGTGTTTTTCACGAAAATCGTGACCAATCCTGTGAAATGGGTTCCTGCGGCATTGATATTGACACTGCGGATATTGGTATTGTTATACCCAACGATTGCATTGGTGATTTCATTGAGCAAGCCCGGACGATCTTCGCCTTCGAGAGAAATTGCGGCTAGATATTCGCCATCTTGCACAGAAGCCCATTGCAATGACATGATTCTGCCATCTCTTTTTTCTATGAGGTCCACAATGTTTTTGCATGTCTTGCGATGCACGCGAATTCCCGTACCTGTCGACACAAGGCCGATAATGTGATCACCCGGTACGGGATTGCAACATTTGGCATAATCATAGAGAATGCCTTTTGAGGTTTCAGGACTTCCAATGATAAACACACCATTGTCTGTATCGCCACGAACGGCTTTATATACTTCATCGGAAGAATATTCGGTTTGCTGTTGATCCTGTTCTCTAGCACCCGGTTTGGCTTTTTCTTTTATGAGCGCAAGCGTCAAGTCGAAATTGGCTTCTCCGGTGGCAAGCTTATGGTAAAAATCACTTTTGTGTTCAAATCGCAATGAAAGTACAATTTTTTCCAATTGATCTTCATCAATGTGAAGTCCGGATTTTTTTGACTTTTTCTCCCACAATTCCTTTCCTTCGGCTGTGAGTTTTCTCTTTTCCTCATTGAGAAATTTCTTGATTCCTTGTTTCGCTTTATGCGTGACTATGAAGCGCTCCCAATCTCGATTTGGAGATTGATTTTTTGAAGTGATGATATCGACTTGATCACCATTCTGCAATTTGTGGTCGAGTGATACGATTCGACCATTCACTTTTGCTCCGATGCAATGCAAACCAATCGCGGAATGAATGTCGAAAGCAAAGTCAATCGGCGTGGAGTTCATCGGCAGCACGCGCAATTCACCTTTTGGAGTAAACACTTGTATCTCTTGTTGATAGAGATTCAATCGGAAACTTTCCAACAACTGCTGAACAGCTTCATCACCACCGCCGGCATTATCAAATACATCCCGCATCCAATTCGCCCACTCTTCAAGGTCTTTGCCACCAAATGTGATTTTCTTTCCGAGAGATTCAGCTTTATAATTGAAATGAGCCGCAACTCCTTTTTCGGCGATTTCATGCATGGACTTCGTGCGTATCTGCACTTCCACACGCTTTCCATCATTGCTGATCACGGTGGTGTGCAATGATTGATAATTATTCTTTTTTGGAACGGAGATATAGTCTTTGAAGCGCTCGGGAACAGGCGTGTAGATTTCTGAGACAATTCCATACACAAAGAAACATTCATTTTTGTCATCGGTGTCGAGAATGATTCTTATGGCAAACAAATCATACAATTCATCGATGCGCTTTTCCTGCATGCGCATTTTGTTGTAAATCGAGTAGATGTGTTTTGGTCTGCCGGATATTTCAAATTTGATATGATTTGCGGTGAGGCGTTCCTGAATCGGAGAGATGAATCCATTGATGAAATCTTCGCGTTCTTTCCTGGTGCTCTTCAGACCCGATTTCACTTCATCATAATGCTCTCTGTCAAGAAACTTGAATGCCAAGTCTTCCATTTCCCATTTGATGGATCCCAATCCGAATCGATGTGCAAATGGAGCATAAATCTCCATTGTTTCTTTCGCAATGCGTTTTTGACTGTCAGTTGGGAGATGATCAAGCGTTCGCATATTATGCAAACGATCGGCGAATTTGATCAAGATCACTCGCACATCATTTACCAGTGACAATAGTAGTTTTCTATAGCTTTCCGCTCTTGTGATTTCCTTACTTTTTGAGATATCACGGATCTTTGTTACGCCATCAACGATTTCAGCTATGGTGTCACCAAAATCTTTGCGAATGTCGGCAAGCGACACACGAGGTTCATGATCTTCAACAACATCATGCAATAGTGCCGCGGCAACGGAGATATCATCCAAAGTGATTTCTCTCACAACAATCAGGGCTGTTGCCAAGAGATGAGAATAATATGGCCGACCATCGGCTCTGGTATCATTCTTGTGAATTTCAACGCAGAAACGAAATGCCTTTGTGATCAATGCTTCATCAACTTTGGAAAGCATGCGATTGCATTCAGACAATAGCAATTGCAAATCCGCTTCCGGATCTTTGCCCAATTCCTCTTCTCTTATGTCGATTTGTGTTTTCATGCAAAGCGCAACTATTATGAATCCATCAATCTTCAAACAAGCCATCATCTCTATAGAGCATGAGGATGGCATGTTGAGGAACAATCACATAATTCTGATCATTGAAGTTGATTGTGATTGCTTGCTTTCGTAAATATACTGCCAAGTCACCTGTCTTTGCCTGCAATGGAATATACCGAACATGCTCCTGTTCATGAGCTTTCCATGGCTCATCATCGGTTTGCGAAGGCATTGGGAAACCGGGGCCGACTTTCAGTACATATCCGCTTGCGGCAGGTTCTTGTTCTTCGATGCCCGGTGGCAAAAACAGACCGGAACGGGTTTGTTCATCTTCCGGACGAGGCCTGATCAATACTCGGTCGCCAACGATGCGAATGCGATCAAATTCATGAATGTCCAGTACCATGTCAAAAATTGATTGATAATGTGGTGAATGACTTTATTTCTTCCGATTCCAGAATCACGGTATCTTCATTATCGGACATGGCACGATACAAGAGGCATTTGGCCACAGTTTCCGCTTTTATGGGTCTGATTGCTTTCAAAGGACCAATCAGCAGAAATGGAAAAAGAGAGGTCAATACCATACCGATTTTTTCTCCCAATCTGAATTCTCTTCTCTTGCCTAGCAATAATGAAGGACGAAGAATGCTGATGCGCTTGAATCTATGAAATTGTATTTCGGCTTCAGCTCTTCCTTTGCATTGAAGGTAAAATGCCGATGCATCAATGGATGCCTGTATCGAGCTCACATAATGAAATCCGGAATAATTCAATTCCGAACATACATGAGCAAGTTCCCGGATGATTCCCACATCGGTTTTTTCGAATGCTTCTTTGCTCCCCGCCTTTGCAATAGTCGTTCCAATGCAGCAAATCATTTCATTGCCATCATGCAAGGCAGCATGCAGAGCAGAACGATCAAAGAAATCAGGAACCAAGCGGACTTCAACGCCTTTGGGCAATTCGAATGCGGGGTGCTTTCGGGCAATGATGATGAGTTTTGCATTTCTCGGCATGGAAAACAATGAAATGAATTCCTCACCCACCAAACCTGTGGCACCTGTCAATATCAATGTTCTCATGCGATATGTCCAGAAATCAAGGCTTCCATTTTATGTCGTAATTGTTCAGGCAATTTCACTGCCTTTCTCGTGATTTTATCAACCGATACGATAGTGCAAGATCCATCACCCAAAACTTCATTGTCTTTTTGAACCGCGAAGCGCAAACGAAGTGAAGCCCCTCCGATTGTTTCCGGCCAACATGATATAGTCAGTAAATCATCTATATGAGCCGGTGCATGAAAATCGCATGAAAAATTCACTCTTAGCATCCATACGCCGAGTTCTTCAAATTGAGCATTTGTGTAAGGAAATCCGACTTGGCGGAAGAGTTCCGTCTCTCCAATTTCAAATAGGCGGACATATTGTCCGAAATACATGATTCCGGCAGCATCTAGATCACTCCATCGAATTCTCTCAGTGGCTTTAACGGCATATGTGGGAATTTGGAGCGGTTCTTTCTTGTTCATTGGGCAATCCTCATGGAAGTATGCGGAATTTATGGAATTCCGACCTTTTGTGCATTGGCAATTGCATAGTTTTGCAATGCAGACATTCATCAAACCGAAACAAAATGCCATGGAAGAGCACATAACACCTCAAGAAGAACCCAATGATCATGGACAGCACATTCCAAAACCCAAATGGGCTTGGAAGGCCATCTATCTGTTTCTGATCATATTGGGTCTATCCAGTGGCATCATCGGGCTTGTCTATAGACAACTTCCCAAGAAGAGCGAGGTATTGGCAAAGAGAAAGATTCCCAAAATTCGCAGTGTTTATGCCCTCATTTTGTCTCCAATTCCAATGGCCAAGGCGGATTCGCTCTCACGCGCAATAAAAAGTGACATCGGAAAAGACTCAATTGTCGTGAAAATGGTTGTAGGTGGAACCGCAGTGTACAAACATTGCACCTCCTCCGATGAATTCAGAAGATTGATAGATACGGCTTCAGTTCGAGCACGAAAGGCTGACATTGAAATTCAGAATCTCTTGCATACGAAAATGGTGGATATCATCACTTCTGACACTTTGCCTGCAAGACTGTATGTAATTGGATCCGCACCTGAAATGCCTGCACAAGAATTGCGAATGAGAATGCAGTCCATCATTGAATATTTGGACATACGAAACCGTGAAATGGGGCGCTTGACAATCGTCAATGCACTCGAGCCCAAAAACAGCACTCAAAATCGTGTCTATCTCGATTTTTACAAAAAAGTGGGCATTGAAGTCGAGGAATAAGATATAGGGCATAGCATGGGGAATGGGGCGAGAAAGTTTCGTATCTTTGGGCGCATGTTTTGATGAATTGCAGCCCTCGAATCATGCATCCCTATTTTGGCAAAAAGCCGAATAATGTAACTCCACTTGATTGTGCATCACATGAATACTTGCTCCAAGTTTGTCATTTCACTTCTTTGCATTGCGCAAGGATTCACACTTCCTTTGTTCACGCAACAATTTTGGACGCAAACCGCATCATATCCTTTTGATGCAGGTGCCGTTGTTCCTTCATTTGTGATCACTGTCACAAAAGCGGGTCATTATTTGTCAGGAACCGGGGATGGCGCAGGTATTTATCGTTCCACGAATCAAGGAGAAACCTGGGTACAAAGCGCGGGTACTTCATGGTATTCTCACTGCGTGTCTTATGCAATTTCAGAGTCGGGCACAATCTTCGCAGGCATGAATAGATTGGTGGATGCAAAAGATTCAAGTTGGATTTTGGCATCCACGAATGGTGGCGCGAATTTCACGAAGAGATCCTTTCCGAATATTCGCATTGTTCGATTGCATGCCGGCAAGGAAGGTCGCCTATTTGCCGCAACAGACAAAGGAATCTATCGTTCCACTGATGATGGCATGACATGGAACAAATCTTCAAATGGTTTGCCAAATACCGTTGTCAATGACATCACCGAACATGCAACAGGAATTTATGCGGCAATGGAAGGAGAAGGAATCTTTGTTTCGAATGATGGCGGTGTGAATTGGAAGGATGCCGATGCGGGAATTTATCTTCAATTCTCTCGTGATCTCTGCATATTGGCTGATGGTTCGATTGCATGCGCAACTCAATACGGAGCATTTCGATCCAAGGACGGAAAAGAGTGGACAATATACTTTGGTGATGGTTCAACACAATTGCCAATGCAAACCGTTTTTGGAACAAAAGATGCACTCTATGTCGGGCTTAATGGATCGGCCGGCTATGTGTCCAAAGACGATGGAAAAACTTGGGCGCAGTTGCTCACCGGCTTCAAAAGCACGGTGGTGAACTCATTTGCGATAGACTCAGCAGGAAAAGTATTGACCGCCACGAATACCGGTATATTCAAACAAGCGCAAGATCAATTTGGTTTATTGGCTATGTCCAGATTGCGAATAGAATTCTCGGAAACCAATCAAGGATCTCAATCAATGGAAACCGTGATTGTATCCAATGCGGGAAATGCGCCACTCACCATCAAAAGTGTTGCAACATCGGGATATGAATCAAGCGAATTCAATGTCTCAATGCCATTGATCAATAGAACACTTCAACCCAATGATACAGTTCATGTGCATATTGCGTTTCAGCCGAAAGGAACGGGTAAGAGACAGACTGACTTGCAATTCACTTTGGAAAATAATTTCAGCTCATCGGATCATATCGTTTTGGAAGGATTGGGAGCCGGAACAAGTTCCGTTGGTGAGAATGATAAACAACAGCGTGTTCGTATAAATGCGCAAAGCATCATTGCCGATGTACATGGAGCAAAGCTCATGGGAGCTTATTCATTATTGGGTGAATCCATCGAGAAAAATCAACAACTCATTGAACCGAATGTGTATCAATGGAATGAACTTATTCCCGGATTGTATGTGATTATGATTCAATCCAATGGGAATATCACACCATATCCCATCATCGTTTATTGATGAGGATATGACATACGGGGATTTCCCCGGAAAGAACTTTCAGCATGAAATCATTTTGGGAAGTGCCGATCATTGTCGTGGACGTTGAAACAACGGGACACGATGCAGAGGATCATCGCATCATGGAAATTGCATGTGTGGTAATTCAAGGCGGCGAGATTGTCAAAGAATATTCTGAACTGATAAATCCACATCAATTCATTCCGCCATTTATTGAACAGATGACAGGCATTAGCAATGCAATGGCGGCCAATGGTGCCAAAGCTGAAGACATCATGCCCGTCATTTCAGAAATGCTTGCAATGCCGGGCGCAGTGTTTGCCGCACATAATGTGAGTTTCGATTGGAATTTTATTCAACGCTCACTGCGCAGATTGAATTTATCGATACCAATAATTCCACAATTGTGCACCTGCAAATTGGCCAGAAGAATACTTCCAAAAGCCCTCAAGAAAAATGTCGGTGCCGTTGCTTCCCATTTTGGCATTCATATCAAGAACAGACATCGAGCGCTCGGAGATGCAAAAGCAACCGCACAATTTCTTTTACAATTTTTGGAGACGCTTGAAAGTGAATATGACATCGAAACAATCGATGAAGTATTACGCTTTCAAAACAAACGTATCGAGCAATTTCACACTCCACCAGCAGCGATAAAAAGAGTTGAAGGGACTTTGTCTTCTCTTCCCGAGGAACCCGGCATTTATCGCATGTTGGACAAAGAGAAGAATGTGTTGTATATCGGCAAGGCAAAAAATTTGAAGGAGCGCGTTCGTTCTTATTTTCAGGCCGGTGCCCAGCATCCACAAAAGATTGCAAGAATGGTAAAACAAGTGCACGATATTCACTTTGAGGTGACAGGCACTGAATTGGCGGCTCTATTATTGGAGTCGAAAGAAATCAAACGCATCAAACCGCAATTCAATACCGCAAGCAAAAAGATGCGAAGATTTCCTTTTTTGCGTTTGAATGTCAAAGATGAATTTCCTCGGCTTGAATGGTCATCCACGATTAGCAATGATGGCGCAGAATACTTTGGCCCATTCAGAAGCGGAACACTTGCTCGCGAAGTAGTTGAAACTGTGTATAAATCATTTGGATTGCGTCAATGCACCGAAATTCTCCGACCGGCCATTGACAAACAACCATGTTTTTATCATCAAATCAAAAGGTGCGGTGCTCCTTGCGCAATGCTTCAATCTCAAGAAGAGTATTTGCAAGAAGTGGAAAGAGCTCGACATTTTCTTAGTGGATCCAGCGGAGGATTGCTTGAAAGAATGGAAGAGGAAATGCTTCTCGAGGCCGAAGCGCTCAGATTTGAAAATGCCACGATGTTGCGGAATCGTTTGAATGAACTTCGCAGACTTTTCGATAGAAGAGCCGAGGTTTCCACATCGGTTACGCATAATAACACCATCATCATTTTGGATGCCGATGCGAGGGACAAGACGGTGGAGATATTCTTCATTCGTTCCGGAAAACTTGCGCATCAGGAAATCATCGGAAGAAAAGCCGATCTTTCAAAATTCCATGAAATGATTGATGAATTGTTTTATGGATTGAATAGCGGACCCGTGAATGATGTAGTTGAGCGCATGGATCCATTGGAAATAGATGAAATACAAATCATCACTTCATGGATTCACAAGCATTCCGCAAATGCAACTATTCTGTATGTTGAGCATCGTTCTTCTGAAATACTGAAAGAAGAATTTTCACATGCGATACGCAATATGCATACGGATGTCGTGGACATTCCAAGTGAATACAGTCAATTGTCTTGTTCCATTGATGTTTGAACAGAACACACATGCAAAGACTACTTGAATTCCTTTACAGATTCAAAGAATACTCCGCTCTCTGTGGATTCACATTCATTTCATTCATCATGATGAATCTGGGCAACACAACCGAATTGGGTGGATATAGATCCATCGTTGTTGGCGGTATTGGGTGGATGCAGAGTGCATTCTCATGGATTCCGAATCCCATAGCCCTCAAAAATGAAAATGCCGCATTGCGTGAACTCAATTTGCAATTGAGTGATGAGCGTGCAAAAATCAGACAATCCATCATAGAGAATGCAAAACTTCGCAAGATGCTTGAATTCAAAAAGGCTTCCACTGTTCCTCTCATCAGTGCGGACATCGTGGGGAAAACCACAACGGAAGCACGCAATTATGCAACGGTGAACCGTGGAGAACAAGATGGAGTGGAAGTTGGCATGCCGGTCGTGACCGATGCCGGTTTGGTGGGACTTGTTGTTGGCACGAGCAAAAGTTATTCCGCTATCAGACTTCTCATCAATAGAGAAAGTAGAATAGCCGGAAAGATTCAACGCTCTCGCATTGATGGAATTCTAATTTGGGATGGAGAAGATGCTCTGACCATGAAGAATATTCCAAAATCTTATGATGTACAAGTTGGCGATGAAGTAAATACCTCAAGTTATTCAAATCGATATCCTGCAAACATCAAAATTGGTACCGTTATGGAAACCAGGGATGATGGCACTTCTCTCTTCAGAAAAATACTCGTGAAACCGGCAGTGAATTTTCTCACACTTGAACAAGTGTTCATCATGAAACTATTGCCGAATCCTGAAAGAGTGATTCTCGAGAGAGACAATAATAGAGTAGGCAAACCAATGATTCCTCAATTAAAGGCAAGATGAAATGACGGAATTTCAAGAAAGAAGCATTGCCCAATCATGGTATAATCTCCGATATGTTATCTATGCCATCACGGCATTGCTATTGGCTTTGGCACATGTGATAGTGCTCAATCTGATATCAGTTAGTGGTATAACACCCGATTTATTGACAATTCTCGTCGTATGGATCGCGCTTCGCGAAGGACAATTCACCGGAATCATCGCAGGTTTTCTTTGTGGATTACTGTTTGATATTGTGTCCTATGATGTGATCGGTACAAATGCTCTTGCCAAAACATTCGCAGGATTCGCTGCCGGATTTTTTTATAAAGAAAAAAACAATGAATATACCCTTGGCAGTTTATATTTCATCCTTGCCGTTCTTGGATCTTCATTTGTTCATAATCTGATTTATTTCTTCTTCTACATACGCCCTACGGAAATGACCTTCTGGAATTTCTTTTTCCGATATGGCATCGCCTCAACATTGTACACAACCGTTGCGGCATTGTTCCCAATGCTCATAAAATCTCGGAATGTGCAGAATTAATATTTTTTGCGAGAAATACAGAATATGAATCAACAAGCATCAAAGGCAGATCTTTCATCCCTCAAGATTGACCGTGATGGGAAAAAGTCATCATCCAAACGCACACTGTATATGATCATTGCATTCATCGTGATTGCAATCATTGGATATGTGCTGTTTTCCTCATCGGCAGTCAAAGTCAAAACACTGACGATTGCAACCACTTCATTATCCGGTCAGGATGCAATTCTTACCGGGCAAGGATATGTGGTTGCGCAAGTGAAAGCCGCGATCTCATCAAAAGCTACGGGCAGACTTGAGGCGCTATATGTCATCGAAGGTGACAAAGTGCAACAAGGCAGTGTGATTGGAAAAATTGAAAGCAATGATGTGCAAGCATTTCTTTCTCAGCAAAAAGCACAAATGGAAGTAATGAAAGCCATGCTTGCAAATGCACAAGCAGAATATGATGATGCAAATGCTGCTTATCTTCGACAAAAATCATTGATGTCAGGTGGTGCCGGAACTCAAGCGGAGTTGGAGATCTCCCAATTCAGATGGCAAAGAGCACAAGCACAAATTCGATCTGCTCAGGCTCAAATCAATGCGCAAGAGTCAGCCATCAGAGCTGCACAAGTTCAGGTTGAAAATACTGTGATTCGCGCTCCTTTCAACGGTACCGTATTGACGAAAAACGCGAATGTTGGTGAAGTGATTACGGCATTGGGTGCCGCTGCAGGTTCAAGAGGAGCAGTGGTAACATTGGCAGACATGTCATCGCTTGAGGTTGAAGCCGATGTTTCCGAATCATCACTTTCAAAGATCTCACAAGATCAGCCGGTTGAAATTTCCGTCAGTGCAATCACAGACAAAAAATACTCAGGAATTGTGAGTAAAATCATTCCAACCGCAGATCGCGGCAAAGGAACGGTGAAAGTCAAAATTCGTTTCACTGATCTTGATGAGCGAGTTCTTCCGGAAATGGCGGCAAAAGTGAATTTTTTACGAATTGACTCTGAGAAGGGACCAAAGGAAGCACCCAAAATGCTGATTCCAAAAACTGCAGTACTCAATGTGAATGGAAAATTGATTGCATTTATCATCGGACCCGGGTCGAAGGCAAAAGAAGTGACCATAAAAACGGGTAAAATATACGGCGATTATTATGAGGTTCTTTCAGGCCTCGCGCCTGGTGCTTCGCTCATTATCTCAGGAATGGACAAAGTGTCCGATGGATCTACAATCGAACTGGAAAAGGAATAATCATGTCAGCAATCATTGCAATCTCACATCTCACAAAAACATATAAGCGAGATAAACAAGAAATCACTGTCTTGAATGATGTATCCCTGAATATTGAACAAGGTGATTTTGTTGCATTGATGGGTCCATCAGGTTCAGGTAACACTACACTGCTTAATATCATTGCTGGAATTGATCGCCCTACAAATGGCGAAGTGATGATAGATGGAACGAATATTGGCGTACTTAGCGAGACCGAACTTGCAAAATGGAGATCACGTCATATCGGATTTATCTTTCAGTTTTACAATCTGATTCCCGTTCTTACTGCTTTTGAAAATGTTGAATTGCCTCTTATGCTCACTCCACTTTCCAAATCAGAAAGAAGACGTCAAGTGGAACTTGCATTGAGTGTTGTGGGATTGGCAGATCGTATGGATCATTATCCCAAGCAATTATCAGGTGGACAAGAGCAGAGAGTTGCTATAGCACGTGCTATAGCTTCTGATCCCGACATCTTTGTTGCCGATGAACCTACGGGAGATCTCGACAGAGTTTCCGCCGAAGAAATTCTCACATTGCTTGAGCGATTAAACAAGGAATTCGGTAAAACAATCG
>JBJTFZ010000235.1:0-2923 GCA_046093685.1 bacterium | reverse complement strand
GTGTCGATTTGCTCATGCAATGGCAAACCACCGAGTGGTGATTCATAAATACCTACTCGAAATACTTGCTTACCTGCCATCGGCTTGGCGCCAAAGGAGGATGTGAGCACACCCTGAATGCTCAAGGCGCGAGGAATGCCGGTCTGGGCATTGATTTCATACTGTTGAACATTGATGAGTGCTGTCAGGAGTAGGATGAAGGGAGTAATGAGACGCATAATCGGGCTCATGATATGTGTGGGAGATATATGCAAATATATGTAAACTCACATGCTTGTTAAACCGGAATATGTAAGTGAATATTTACATTGTAGAGCGAAGCCTTTCAATTTCATCGCGAAGTTCCGCAGCTCTCTCGAAATCAAGATCTCGAGCTGCCTTCTTCATTTCCTCATAGAGTTGCTCAATGAGATCTTTGCGTTGATCTTCTGTGAGATATTTCATCATTGGTTCTGCGGATCTTCTTACCCTTGATTGTTCCAATTCACCTCGTCTTTTCACTTTCTGAGCTTGAATGTCTGCAACAGAAGTAGACTGTAAAATTTCTTCCAATGACTTGTATACTGTTGTTGGATTTATGCCATGTTCTGTATTATATGCTATTTGTTTTTCGCGTCTTCGATTTGTTTCATCCAACACAGCTTGCATGGAACGGGTAATGGTATCAGCATAGAGTATTACCAATCCTTCGGCATTTCTTGCCGTTCTTCCTGCTATCTGCAAGAGAGATCGTTCACTACGCAAAAATCCTTCTTTGTCTGCATCGAGAATTGCAACAAGAGAAACTTCGGGCATGTCCAAGCCTTCCCTTAGTAGATTCACTCCAACGAGAACATCAAATTCTCCTAGACGAAGATTGCGCAAAATCTCGACTCGTTCGAGGGCATCAATTTCAGAATGGATGTATGCAACCTTGATTCCGAGATTTGTCAGATAATCCGAAAGATCTTCCGCCATTCGCTTCGTGAGCGTCGTAACAAGAACTCGCTGTTTTTTGGGTATACGCAAACGAATCTCATAGAGCAAATCATCAATCTGAGTGCGCACCGGTCTGATGTCCATTGCAGGATCCAAAAGCCCCGTAGGTCTGATGACTTGTTCAACGATTACTCCTTCGCATTTTTCCAATTCATAATCTGCTGGAGTTGCGCTCACGAATATTGCCTGATTGATCAATGACTCAATTTCTTCAAATCGAAGTGGTCTGTTTTCCAAGGCGGAGGGAAGCCTAAAGCCATGTTCTACCAATGTCATTTTACGTTTTCTGTCACCATTGTACATGGCTCGCAATTGTGGTAATGTTACATGACTTTCATCAACGATGAGCAGATAATCATCCGGGAAATAATCGAATAAACATTGTGGCCTATCGCCGGGTTTTCTTCCCGTCAGATGCATGGAATAATTCTCTATTCCGGAACAATATCCCACTTCCTTCATCATTTCCAGATCATACAGTGTTCTTTGTTCGAGCCTTTGTGCTTCCAGTAGTTTGTCTTCTCTTCTGAGTTCAATCAATCGATCGCTCAGTTCATTTTTGATGTCAGCCATTGCCCTGATCAATTCATTTTGAGGAGTCACGAATTGTCTAGCAGGATAGAGAACAACTGAATCAATTCTTCCCAAAATCTGACCCTCAACTCTTGAAATGATGCTGAGTTTTTCTATGGTGTCACCAAACATTTCAATACGGATACCTTGCTCATCCTCTTGTGCCGGCATTACATCTATGACATCACCTCGTACACGAAATGTGCCTCGAGTCCATTCAAAGTCATTTCTCTCATAGAACAAATCTGTGAGACGGTAAATCAATGCCTTCCTTTCTATTTCTTGTCCTTCAAAGAGATGAAAAACCATCGATGCAAAAGACTCTTTGTCTCCAATGCCATATATGCAACTCACAGACGCAATGATGATGACATCTCGCTTTCCTTCAACAAGTGCGCTTGTTGCACGGAGTCGCAAGCGATCTATCTCATCATTGATGGCAAAATCTTTTTCGATATAAGTATCTGTGGTTGGTATATATGCTTCAGGCTGATAATAATCATAATAACTGATGAAAAATTCAACGCTATTGTTGGGGAAGAATTGTTTGAACTCTCCATACAGTTGAGCAGCAAGTGTTTTATTTGGTGATATCACAAGCGCCGGTCTTTTGCATTCCGCAATAACATTCGAAATGGTGAATGTTTTTCCTGATCCCGTGACGCCAAGCAATGTTTGAAAATGATCACCACGAATGATGCCTTCAGACAATTGTCTGATTGCCTCGGGTTGATCTCCCGCAGGACGATACTGAGAAAGTAATTCGAACTCTGTCTTTTTCATGTGTTTTGTTCACAGATTATTCGGCAAAATTTATTGTTTTTACCCTTTTTCACCTGTCCACAAACAAAAAAATATGTTGACAACCCCCTATCCGAAACAGTATATTTACATTCCTGAATAGAAAGCATATTCGGGGTGATTTCCTTCGCATTAGCCTAATGTCATGTTTTGCTAAGGAATTGCGAAGTTATCCACATCTTTTCCACATGTTTCAATTTCCGGTGCGACTCATATGAAGTTATCAGAATTCAGGTATATCTCGCCAAAATCGAGTATTGCAAAATTTCCTGCGGATCCTCGAGATTCAGCAAAAATGATGGTATTGAACAAAGCCACCGGTGAAATGGAAGACAAAACCTTCAAAGACATCATGGACTATTTCCAAAAGGGTGATTGCATCGTGCTCAATGACACGAGAGTCTTTCCTGCAAGAGTCTTCGGAAAAAAAGAAAAAACAAATGCCAAGATTGAAGTGATGTTGCTCCGTGAGTTGAAAGCTCAGGAAAGAATTTGGGATGTGCTTGTGGAGCCTGCAAGAAAAGTCCGAATCGGCAACAAAATCTATTTCGACAATAATAAATTCTATTGC
>JBJTFZ010000234.1:0-2197 GCA_046093685.1 bacterium | reverse complement strand
ATCAGCACCTATAATTCTTTGAATATCTATCGCCCTTTCTGGTGTAAAATAATGGTAACTACCATCCAAATGAGATTGAAATTTAACACCTTCCTCTTGAATTTTTCTTGTTCCCGATAAAGAATAGACTTGATAGCCCCCACTGTCCGTAAGCATAGGTCGCTCCCAACCAATAAATTGATGCAACCCGCCTGCTGAAGCTATAACATCTAAACCAGGCCTTAAATACAAATGATAGGTATTGCCTAGAATGATTTGCGCTCCGATTTCAATCAATTCTCTTTGATCGATTGCCTTCACAGATCCAACAGTGCCGACAGGCATGAATATTGGAGTTTCAATCTCCCCGTTATCGTTTCTCATGATGCAGGCTCTTGCACGACTGTGTTGATCGGTATGAAGTAGTGAAAAGAATGCCATGAACAGAGATATTGATTACTTGGGTGACTGCAAAGATACCCAATTTTTGATGGTTATTTCCCCGATATCGTTATCTCCACCCTACGATTTCCTGCCCTGCCTTCTTCTGTCCCGTCCGTGAATCTTGGTTTTTTCTTTCCAAACCCCCGAGTTTTGAGAATAGATGATGGAATCCCCAACTCAATAAGTGAGGTTTTGACGGATTCTGCTCTTCTCAATGATAAGCGATCATTGAATGCATCGGATCCTTTATCATCGGTGTGTCCGGCAATCTCAATGCTTTTGTATTGCTTTTCATTTATGATGGTTGCAAGTCTTTGCAATTCGGGTCGCGAATCGAGTAGAAGTGTTGAAGTACCATACTCAAAAAAAACATTCGATAACTCAACGGTCATTTCTTCTTCTGGCATCACAGGCATCTCTGTCATGGAAATCACATGCTGTTTTTTCAATGATTTTGTTTGTTTACGAAGATCAATATTTGAAGAAGATGGGAAATATCCTTCGGCTCCTGCATAATACCCATACTTTTTCCCCAATGGTAAAACAATGAAGAATGTTCCTTCTTGAGGATGCACTGTTGAGGATCCAACTTTTTTTCCTGTTTGCAAATCTTCCCATACAATGGTGGCTGATATGGGTTTCCCGGTTTTTTTGTCAATGACTGTTCCTGAAATTGAAGCAGTCGGCTGAGGCCGCACATTTTTTGGTAGTATCACTCTATACACATCCCATTGCCCCATACCTCCGGGAGCATCTTGAGCAGCATAGTATGCGGTATCTCCTGAAACGGTGATTTTATAACTGAAATCATCGTCCGTGGTATTGATTGCTCTTCCCAAATTTTGCGGAATGGACCATTCAGTCCAAGAATCTTCATTCAGTCTATATGTTTTATACACATCCAAACCTCCAAGACCCGGATGGCCATTGCTTGAAAAGTACAATGTGCGTCCGTCCGGATGGAGAAAAAGTGATCGTTCAGAAAATGGTGTATTGACATTCTTTCCAAGATTAATGGGCTCTGTCCAACCTGTGTCAGTTTTAATGCTTGCCCATAAATCCATATTCCCATGAGTTGCATCAGCCCAACGAGAACTCATTGGAACGGTAATTTCACCTATTGCTCCAGGTCTATCGGAACTGAACAAAAGAACACGACCATCAGAGCTCAAGCAACCGCTCTCATCATGAAATTCAGAATTTATTGGCCTTGGTAATTGCCGAAGATTGTCCCAACCATTTTGCGTACGGTCTGCCGTATAAATATCAAATCTACCATAGGAGCCGGGAAAAGTACCGGAAAGAAAAATGGTATTTCCATCAGTTGAAACATTGTCAATTGTTTCTTCTCCTTGCGATGAATTGACTCCCACGCCGACACTGACAGGCTTGGACCATGCATCTTTCGCGGAGTCCGAGCGTTCGCATACGAACACATCTTGCCTTCCTTCTCCTCCCACTCTATCCCTGACAGAAAGAAACAATGATCTCCCATCGGGAGTTGGCACAGGATCCCATTCTGAACCGGGTGTATTGATAGGCGCCCCAAGATTAACAATTTCCAAGGGTTCAATAGGATTTGTCAATAGAGCAAGTGAGGAATCTATCCATTCTCTGTGAAAAGGTATGCTTATGCGATAGCGTTCATACATCATGATTGCAGAAGCAGTATCTATTTTTAACAGATACCCTTGAGCTCTTCTTCTCATTGCGATGGCTGAACTAGTGAATTCTTTTGTGGCTTGTATGTGTGCATCGAACATGGAATGTTCTT
>JBJTFZ010000233.1:0-6038 GCA_046093685.1 bacterium | reverse complement strand
ATAATGTGTCTCGGTGTCGATTTCTACCGAACAGCTCATGCCCGGACGCAATTGTTTGTTTTTATCGATGATGCGAATCTTCACTTGAAAATTCGTCACTTCCTCTTGTGTTCCTGCCGCTGCTGTTTTCGCTGAATGTCCGATTTCATAAACATAGCCAAGCAATTCCACATCGGGCATTGCATCCACGCGAATTCTTGCGGTATCGCCGATTTTCACGAAAACGATATCATTCTCATCCACATCCACCCATGCATTCATCACATTCAAATCTGCGATGCGCATCATTTCGGTTCCTTGCATTTGCGCGGTACCAACAACTTTTTCACCGGCTTCAACGGAAAGATTGGTGACTGTTCCGCTCATTGGAGCATAGATTGTGGTGCGTGAGGCTTGCGAGCGCATTTGCTTCAATGCTGAGAAGGAACGAGAATACTCCGATCCCGATGCTTTATAGCGAGAGATTGCTTGATCCATCGCTGCTTTGGCTCTATCCAATTCTTCCTTTGAAGCGAATTGCTTTACATATAAATCATTGATGCGTTTATAATCCGCATTCGCTCTGTCCATTTCGGCTCTAGATCCATCAATGGCAATCTTTGCAGCATCTGCTGAAGCTGAGAATTGTTCCAACTGCGAAGAAACAATATCCGGTTGAATACGAACAAGCAATTGACCTCTTGTTACGGAATCACCGTCACGAAAACCAAGAGAAATGATTTCACCCGATGCTTCCGATGATATTTTCACTTCTGTTTCAGGACGAATCTTTCCGATTGCGCTCACTCTTTGTGTGATTGTACGTTTAGATACTTTGTCGGTAGTCACGGGAATTGTTTCGTCTTTCGGTCTGAACAAAAAATACCCAAGAATGAGAGAGAATATTCCCAGTCCGATGAGCGTGAGGTTTCTTACTTTGTGTGATTTCTTTGCCATACGATTCAAATGTCGAATAATGAATGATTAAAGATCGCCCATGGCGAAGCGTATCTGATATTGTGCATCAATATAATTGTACACTGCATTGATGCGATTGATTTTTGCCGTGACCAATTGAGTATTTGCCGTTTGGAATTCAATAATGCTTGCTGTACCTACATCAAAACGCTCCTTGGCGCTTTTATAATTCAGATCGGCGGATGTGAGTGATCGATTCGTGATGTCCAATTGTTTTTCGGCTGCTCCAAGATTGAGTAGTCCTGTTTGCAATTGTGTTCTGATGGTTTGCTCCAAGCGTTTATACTCAATTTCTGTTTGTTGCAATTGCACTCTCGAATTTTCAAGTTGCTGTTGCACTCTGAATGCATCGAAAATTGGTACATCTATGGAAAAGCCGACAAATGTTCGAGAGAACAAATCGAAACTTGATAATTCTGAGTTGAACCAACTCCAACCACCGGAAGCGCCTATTGTAGGATAATATCCGCTTTTGGATGCTTCCACCGAAGATTTTGCAGCCGTTATTCGATGTTGGGCGGCTGATATGTCATTCCTTTTTTTGAAAGCAGAAATCACCGATTCATCGAGTGAATTGAATTGATTTCTGAAGAGTAGCATCGTTTCTTTTTCTACTTCCGAAGGGATGCTCTTTTCATCAAATGCGGCTTTCATGTCCGGTGGATAGCCCATGGAAGCCAATAACTCTGCTTTTGAAATGGCAACTTGATTCTCCGCCTGAACAAGATCCAATTCTCTTTGACCATTATCTGCCTCTTGAGCGTAAACGGGAGCGATTGGGGAGACACCTGCTTCATATCTTGCGGTGACTCTCGCCAATTCAGCTTTGCCAAGTGAAAGATTTTCTTTTCTGATGTCAACGATACGCATAGCTCTTAATACCGCGATATACCGTTGATAAATTGCAAGTGCAATTTGTTGTTTGGTTTGCTTAACATTATCCTTTATTGCATTCAAAGAACTATTTGTGGCATCAATTCTTGATTCTCTTGCGAAGCCATCAAACACCGTGATATTTGCGGTAGATGACAAAGAAAACTGATCTGCAGGTGCGCGAAAACCACCGATATTGAATTGACCCCCACCGAGTTCATTCAATCTTCTGGAATATCCGGCATTTGCCGAAACTGCTGGAAGGTAACCCCCGAATGCAGCTTTTTTGTCTGCTTCTGCACCTTGTATTCCGGACTGAGCAATCATTATATCAAGATTGGCCGTATCCGCAATGGAGAGGCAATCCTGTAAGGTAAATATTCTGATTGAACCCGTGGAGGTTTGATCAGCCTTTTGAGAAAAGGCATTTGAGAATAGCAATACAAACGATAAAAGAGGCAGGAAATGTTGCAGTCTTTTCATGAAAATGTTGTTTGTCTATGAATGAATTCCGAGAAATAACGCCATCGTTTCAAAATAGTTTCGATTTGATGTTTATTTTTTCTTTTTGCGGATTTGTTTTTTGCTTTTTGTGGATTTCTCCATCTCGGAAGTACTGAATTGCCCTCTCTTGGAGACCATTTTCTTCAATGTGATGTTCGTGGTCACATAATGTTTGGCTTTTTGCTCCATAATGCCTTTTGCTGTGCTGATAGACAATGTGGTTTTGTTTTCATTCGTTCCAAAAAAGTGAATCGGAACATGGAGCGATGTTGATAATGCCATTCGTGCATATCCTGCTATGATTCCGGTGGTTCTCAATATTTGGCCTGAAGAAGTTCGAGTTTGATATGTGCCTTGCGCGCTGATTGTGGATTCAAAGCGTGAGCACTGCATTGTCAGGGTATCGAATCTCGGCCTTGCTCTCATTGATGCAAGATATTTAATCATTGGAGCAGGTATGCCGAATTCAGGAGCATCCATGGTGTCTTCCACTATCCAGCCACTATTGATGAGATGATATCCATTGCCAAGAGATTGAAACATCATAGGTTGGAAAGCGCTTCCGGGTGAGAGAAGGGAGCTGATGGAATCAGGACTTCCGAAACCATATCGCTTGCCGGAGGAGTCAATGATAAATGAAATCTTTGTGTTCAACCAATCATGATATTTGCGTTCATTGATTTGAGATATGCCGCTATATTCCGAAATGTTGATGTCGATGAGTCTTTGCGATAGATGCATGCGCCCTTTCTGATCGACGGAGTCACAGGAGAGAATAAAGCGTTCTGTTCTTTCTCTCAACAAGGGCGCTTGTTTTTCAATCAAAATACTGTCGCGAGAAATTGCTTCATAGAACAATGTGTCTCCGGCAGTGAATGTATAGATATAAAGTGAGCTGTCTTTGGGATTGACGATATCAGGAAATTGCTGTGCACGGACTGAGCTTAGTGCAATGGTAATTCCCACCATCATCATGAATATGCGAGTAAGCATGCTTATGGTCTCTTTCCTTGAAGTGAATGTTGCGGAGCATTGGGCATTGTCATCGAACGCAATCGAGAATACATCGTTTCCATCGTCATTTGAACAGGAACGAGCATTTGCTCTTGCCCGGTTGCAGCCATGCGCAATTCATATTCCATCAGCAATGTTGCATCAACCGGCAGACCCGTTTCCATGTCGATTGCATAAGTGCCTTTGGCTGATCCCTCACCATCAATCGTCATTGTGATTCCTTGCTGCTCGATATTACCGGAAAAACCGAGTGTATTGGATCCGCATTCGATGAATGCACTTCGTATGCCGTTGATCACCGTTGTACGAATCACTTTGCAATCAAGTTCTGTATGCATTACGATACTTGATTTCCCATCTTGTGTTTGGGTTCCAATCGTATCAGATTTTCTTACATTCCATGTTGTTCCAAGTTTGACCGGATCTTTAGGAAATTCAAGAAGGAAATATCGAGCCCCTTGAGTAAGAGACTGCATCAATTGTTCTGATCTCCCGGGAACTTTCGATTGTTGGTCTCCGAATACTCTTTTGATAATGATCCCTTTTGGAGTTATTGTTTCTTTGATTGATGGGACGAGCGGGCCATTTGAAGTGAAAGTTGTATCCGGAATTCCTGCAATCGATAAACCCGTCAAAGAAATCGTGCCGGGCTTATAGGAATAGGTGAATTCCAAATCATTGGATTTGCTCGCACTCAAATACATTTCAGTGCTTGCCGAAGTTTTTGCGTTGAAGTCAATCATTTCACCCAATGATTGAGAAACCATGCTCTTGACCGCATAGGTATAGTTCATTGGATTGTTTATCGCATATTTTAGAACCACAAGAGAATCAAAAGTGGATTGCATTTTCTGGGCTTTCATGGAAGAACCGCAGAAGATGATTGCGATTGATGCAAGGAAATATGTGGGATTCATTTTCTTCATGAATTCTCTTTGATGTCCATGGCTTTGTTTTGACGAAGTTGCAAGGCAAACATTTCCCGCTTTTGATTTTCGTTATTTTTGTTTTGCGATTATACTTTATACTTACAACAAATTTACCACTTTCGCCGACCAATGTCGCATGGCCTTTCAAAGACTTCCTTTCATTGACATCCTGCGAGGTATCGCCTGTATTTGGATGATTGAAACGCATGCCGTGAATGCTTTTCTTGATGCGGCATTCATGAATAGTCCATGGTTTACATTTGTGAAGGTAAGCAATGGATTTGTTGCCGTGACTTTCATTTTCTGTGCGGGAGCCGGGTTCAGATTGGCTTTGGAAGCTAAAATGAGTGATTATCTTTCATTTGAGAAGCCATTATGGGCCTATATCAGGCGTTTATTGTTCATTTTGGCAATAGGGTATTCACTTCAACCCCCAAGCTTCTCGCTAGCAAAGATGCTTGATTTTACACCTGCTCAATGGATTACTTTTCTCGATTGCAATGTCTTGCAATTGATCGTCGCATCCTCTTTCTTGGCATTGATAGGTCTGCTGGCCATTAGGGCCATGTCGGGTTTTATTGTCTTTTCATGGCTGATGATGACCGCCATTTTTCTTGGAACACCTCTTGTATGGAGCCTAAATCCCGAAGTTTTGAGTGAAATCCCCACATTTTTCAGGATGTATGTGTCCACCCAACCCCAAGTATCCTTTCCGCTCTTTCCATGGGCCGGGTATTACTTTGCTGGATGTCTGGCAACACATTATTTCATTACTGCTCCATCATTAAGAAACAGAGCATTTCAATATGTGGTTTTTGCACCTTTGCTCATTGGTGTTGTGTATCTAAGTAGCAGAATATCATGGACTTATTATGACCCAGTGCTCAATTGGTGGCTGGTGTCGCCGATGCATATGCTTTTCCGAGTGGGCGGGGCTTTATTCTTGTTTGGAGGACTGTATCTACTTCAAGATAGACTCAAAGGTCCCATTTCTCGCATGCTGGCATTAAATGGAAAAGAATCTCTGGTGGTATATGTAGGCCAAGGCATTCTCATCTATGGAGCAGGATTTCAAGCCATGTTGAGAATGTTTCTTCCGGTTCATCCCGGTCCATTGCATATTGCCGGCCTAACAATAGCAGTTATTGCCCTTATGTATGGATATGCTTATGCTTGGAATCGGTATAAGAAGACAATGTCGAAGCATGCAGAGTGGACACTCCGTCTTTGCATGACAATCTATCTTCTAACATTCCTGTTCAATAAACATTAACCAAGCAGGGAAGGGGCTTTGACGACGATTCCTTTGGTATTTGAGGCATCGGTCAATGCATATGAAAATTCATTCTCTCTCATGCCGAATGCTCCAACTTTCCCATCTTTTCGTAATGCGATGAATCCTATCTGAAGTGATGAATATGAATCCGGATGTTTCTTCATGATTCTTTTCATTGCTTCTTTACTGGCATCTTCAGGTTCCATTCCGGAGCGCATCAGTTCAACGATCAGAAAACTTCCCACTACTCGAATGATTGCCTCTCCCACGCCCGTTGCGGTTGCTGCTCCGATGTCATTGTCCACATATAATCCGGGTCCGATCAATGGGGAATCGCCCACTCTTCCGGGTAATTTATATGACAAACCGCTCGTTGTGCAGGCTCCGGACAAATTGCCTTGAGCATCTATTGCGAGTAAACCAATGGTATCATGATTTTCAGGGGTGGGTGGGGGTGACTGCTTGGACAATTTCCAATCATTCCA
>JBJTFZ010000232.1:0-2417 GCA_046093685.1 bacterium | reverse complement strand
GCTTTGGGATATATCATCAAAGATTCAAAAGATTCATATTCCATCATACAAGAATGAACTCAATTGGCATCATAGGTTTCGGTGCATTGGGCTCCTCTTTGGCACATAGATTCCATGAGCAAGGGATACTTTCCTGGATTCTGAAACAGGATGGAAAGCCAGTGTTTGAAGAAAAGAACATTCCCATCTTTTCATCCTTGGAAACAATTCCTGTTGAAGACACCATCATCATTCTTGCTGTTCCAGATTCGGAGATACCGGGATTGGCCAAACAGTTTCATGTCCTCCATGCACATAAGGGATGTCACGCGCTCATTCATTGTTCAGGCTCTCTCGGAAGAAATGTGTTGCAGGGAAGTGATACATCCATCAAACAAATGTGCATGCATCCATTTCAGAGTATTGCATCTCCATTGGATTTAGATCAGACGCCATGGGGCATAGACTGTGATGAGGCTGATTACCCAATCCTTGAAAAAGTAGTGCTTTCACTGAAAGGTATTCCGTTTTTATTGAGTGATCATACAATTGCACATAAGTCATTGTATCATGCGACGGCGGTTATTTCTTCAAATCTCCTGCAAATGCTGATGGCATTGTCCGTCAAGATGGCTCAAGAGGCGGAATTACCACCCGAGCTCTTCCTTCCTAGAATACAATCCACGGTGATGAACAGAGTGCATGAATCTTTACGAGAATCGCGGAGTCCATTGGAAAATCTTACGGGTCCTTTGATTCGTGGCGATATTGAAACAATTGTTTCAAATAGAAAAGCACTTCGCAGTATCAATGGTTTGGATGAGGTATATGTGGCTTTATGCAAGGCAACATTGCCATTGCTGATTGAGCAAAACAGACTAGGAAATCAGGATCTCGAAAGATTGTTAGTTGCGTTGACCTTCGATTCTAGCAAGAGATGAATGCCTTTTGAATTCGTATCTTTGTGATTATCATTCATGGAGTTGAGACATGTTGTTTCGTGCAATAATCGTTCTTCTGGGAATCATGATGCTGTTTGTGGATCCGGTTGAAGTACATTCTCGCAAACGCCATAAGCAAGCCCGGAAAAAGCAAGTTGTGGCAAAACCGAAGAAATTCATTCATCAGGAAGGAAATTTCAGCGTGCAATTTCCGGCATCTCATGGAGAAGTTAAGGGAGATACCTCGGCGATTTCCACAACATTTGGACCAACTCAGTTTTTTGCATTTGTGGCCACTTCCTCACAAAGTGCGTGCATGGTTGCTTTTTATGATTTGGACTTGAAGAAAGTTCGTGAAAAAGATTCTCTTCTAGCAACAAATAGCAAAGTGTTGCTGGACACATTGCAGCAACAATTGATTGCAAATCTTGGGGGAACTGTTCAAAGGAAAGTGAAGATCGTTCGTGAGGGATTATATCACTCAAGGATTGCATATTTTACCGTCAAGGGTGAGGCAGGAAGAACAATTTATTTCAAATGTGAAAATGTATATGCTCCTCCAAGAGTATATCAATTGCTGTATCAATCATCCGTCAAAAATGCCCCTGACAATGCTGAGTCTAAAAAGTTCTTTCAATCCTTTTCATTAAAAGTGAAACAATGACGATCCCTCGTGATTCTCGCATCTATGTGGCCGGGCATCGCGGTCTTGTTGGTAGTGCGATCATTGAGTGTTTGCAGGAAAAAGGATATACATCTCTCATCACTGCTGACAAATCAGTATTGGATTTATGCAATCAACATGCGGTTCTGAGTTTTTTTGCTTATACAAAACCCGAATAGGTCATTCTTGCTGCTGCAAAAGTTGGTGGCATTTTGGCGAATGCTAAATATCCTGCTGAATTCATACACGATAATTTATCTATTGCTTTGAATGTGATTCATGCATCCCATACTCATGGAGTGAAGAAACTGATCAATCTCGGATCATCTTGCATTTATCCTAAATTCGCTGAACAACCTATCAAAGAAAGTGCTTTGCTCACCGGTCCATTGGAGCCAACGAATGAAGCATATGCACTTGCAAAAATTGCCGCCATCGGACTTTGCACTTCATATCACAAGCAATATGGATCTAACTTTTTGTCATTGATGCCCACGAATCTCTATGGTAGCAAAGACAATTATCACCTCATGCATTCTCATGTGATTCCCGCCATCATTCGTAAATGTTTTCTCGCAAAGTATCTTGCAGAAAACAATCTTGCGGCACTTCGTGCTGATCTTGCAATCGGTATCCCTGATCATAGGGATATCTCTACGGATCAAAACATGATGGAATGCTTGAATTCAATTGGAATTCGTCAGAATGAATTGACTTTGTGGGGTACTGGAAAAGCCAGAAGAGAATTCCTTCATGCCGGCGATTGCGCATCGGCAGTGGTATATGCACTCAATCACATTGAAGCGCATGAACAAGAACAGTGTTTGAACATT
>JBJTFZ010000231.1:0-2079 GCA_046093685.1 bacterium | reverse complement strand
ATAATACACAAGAACTATAAATGGATGCCCTGCTCTCGCGGTATTTCCTTCAAACTCTTCTGCTGTCAATCGTATTGCATTGCGGGTATCTGCATCTACTTCTCCCGTCATGTATAAATATCCATGTCTTCCTCTAGGTATCCATTGCCTAAGCCTATACAGTTTTGTTTCTTCATCCCATTTCATCATCCAACTTGCATCGGGTTTCCAATTATTGAATGATCCACTCACGAATACTTCATGATCTGCCATGATGAGTTGGGTGTTTAGTAAAAATTCCAATTGCACATAGTCACGGTCGCCCGTGGCGATGAATCTTGTGTTCATGAATCCACCATCCGACTTTTCAATGAAAGATCCATTTCGCCATAGGTCAGGAGTCCACATTCTCAGCGGTGCATTTGAACGAGGATACAATGAATAATCTGCAAGATTGAGCACACGATATTCATTTTCAGCGGGAATGCGTTCAATTCGAAATCTTCTTCCTGTTTGTCCGAAACCCGCGAGCATGGTATTCAAAGGATAAGCACTGACGCGATCATTCATCTGCTCATAGGAAGAATTATTGGACACGATGAATGGTTGATCATATCTATTGAAACGATAAAACACAGCCGTATTCAATTGCCCATCGTTCATGTCTTCCGAGGAACGGACATTTGCTTCAAGGGTATATGCTCCGGAGGAATAGACTGTTTTTTTGGGTGAATAGAAATCTCCCACCACATCCAACCTTGTTTCAACACGGGGATCAACGACAAAAAAGTGAGCAGTTGCAATCGGTGTGCGTGGATCATCGTATAAATAAAAAGTTGCTTTCCAATTTCCGCCAAAATTGAATTTGACATGTTCATTGGGAACTTTCAAACTTCCCGTATATGAATACCATACGGAAGCCGGCGGTGCTATTCTCCAATCAATACTGCTTGTTCTGAGCAATGCCGGATCTTGAAGAAATGCATTGTCATGATCTGACCAATCCGCATTGCAATGGGAGAATACTACGAACATTGCAGGTGGTGTTGGAGATTGAATATCCAATTCGATGGTGACATGTGAAAAATTGAAGGGGATATTTGGCTTACGAAGTTGCGTGGGTCTTGAGCACATAGCAATTGGAGGCATGGATTCATCATCTCCGCCATAGACTCGCAAAAACTTCACTTGCGGTGTCAATGATGCACGAATTGATTCTTGCACATCATCATCACTTGCATGAAGCGAACAAGCAATCAACAATGTTGCTATATGAAACATCAAACTACGCATCAATATGCAATCCTGAATCCATAGCCAAGATACTCCTCTCTTTCAGTATGATACATTCCATGGATTGATCTACCGGTGGAAGCCACAAGTCCGAACCAGAATCCTTTTCCATGCATGAGTGCATACTTTATTCCACATTGCACAGAGTGTGTTGGAAGAGTGATGTCTGCTACTTCACTCACTCGAACATCATACCCGGATTCGAAAGTAAATTCATCACCGATGGGATGCCTGATGTCGAAGCCAAGTTGCGGTACAATTCTTCCGACATTTCTTGGTTGTGTGGACCAAATCCATGTCAGTCCGCCATACACACGAATTAATCCCAACATCGCATATCCGGAAACATCCGCAAACTCTCTGCTATACACAAATGGCTTTCTGGAGGAAAATACACCTTGGGCATCTGCAGATCCATCCACCAAATGCGTTGAAATATGTGAAAGGCGTAAACGAACACCAATAGGTAGAGATTGTATCATTCCATGTGCTGAGCCCTGCAAACCGAAGAAATAGTCAGCCGTTTCAACGGGAAACTTAAAATTTCCCTCGCTGCGTAATCTTGTAAGAATAAAAGCATCAGCTCCAAGTCCGGCTTTCCATCCTGAACCAAGATCATATTCCGATAAATCAATTGTTTGTCCTATGTCCAATCTTAATCTATCTGCATTCGGTTGATAAAAAGAACCAACCCGTGCTTCAAGTGGATTTGCGATAAAGTGTGGAAAGAATGTGTCATGAGCAAACACTATTGAAGTTTGCAATACACAAAAGAAAACAATCCACAATCGAATCATGATGTCAGCA
>JBJTFZ010000230.1:0-7749 GCA_046093685.1 bacterium | reverse complement strand
GTATTCTTAATACTTTTTGTTTGCATTCCTTGTAATTCAATGTTTGGCAAACAAACATCGGAATCCGTTTTGGTGGAACTGGCTTCAAGTAGAAAAGAACAATTACTCTATGTACAAGTGGAAGCTGATATAAGCATCACCGTCAATGATGTCACAAATACAGCAAATTGCTTGATGCAAATGGCCGGAAGAGATTCTCTCTCAATGGAAATTACCGGTCCTTTTGGAATAAGCGTTGCCAGACTTTTTTCTGATAAAGAATATTTTCTTTTTCATGATATTCTACAAAGCAGAGCAATTGAGGGGAAGCCAAGTCGCGAGCAATTATCTGAAGTCACATTCATGCCGCTTTCTTTCGAAGATTATGCTTCATTATTTAGAGCTGAGCCACCGGGTGATGCTCGCAGTTTTACATTGGTTGATACTTTTTCCGACTCATCAAAAGTTCTTTACAAAAGATCAACCGATCCACTTGCAACTGAATTCGTGCTTTGTAATAAGGTAAATGGAACGATTATCGAATATCAAAGAAAAAACAAGAAAGGCTTCGTGGAATTATCAATGAAATATGATAACTATTCAATGATCAACAATATTTTCATGCCTTCCATTGTAGTGCTTTCTTCACCTTCGAGAGGATTGAGCATGAAAGTCTCAGCCCAATCGATTATCGTGAACAGTGCGATTCACACAGCAATGCGATTCTCTCTTCCCTCTTCCATCACGCCACTACGCATGGACTAATGGATATACAATGAAGAGTGGAATAGGAACATTGTTTTTCATTTGTTGTTTTCATGTTTTTGGAAATACACTTCCTGTATTTTCTCAAACCAATGACACCTCAACCGTAAAAACCAGTAGATCCGGATTAGACTCCACTGTATCTTACTCCTCAAGAGACAGCACGGTATTCTCAATAAAAAAGAGAACGATGCTCCTGAAAGGTGATGCGGAAATATCATTGAAAAAACAGCAATTGAATGCTGAATCAATAGAAATTGATTTTCGAGAATCTTTGGTAAAGGCAGAATCCGGAAAAGATTCTTCGGGACAGAATGTGGGGTTACCTCGTTTCGAAGATGATGGAGAAGAGTTTACAGGTGAACGAATCCTTTTCAATCTTGAAACCAAAAAAGGAACAATAACTCGTGGTGAAAGCAAAGCCGATGAAGGTGGATTTTATTATGGATCCAAAGTAAAGAAAGACTCAGACAACACCTTGTTCATTGAGAACGGTTGCTACACAACATGTACTCAACCACATCCCCATTTTTATTTTGGGGCATCCAAAATGAAAGTCGTTACCAATGACCGCGTATTCATGGATAATATATCCTTCGTTGTGGAGGATGTACCAATCATTACTTTGCCTTTGGGAATTTATGTTCCAAACAAAACCGGGAGAACCTCCGGAATTCTCTTTAATATTCCCTTTGTATCCACAGCTGATGGGATCGTTGCTCAGAATCTCGGATATTTTTGGGCCATGAATGATTATGTGGATGCCCAGCTTACTGCGGATGTGTTCAGCAAAACCGGATATCTTTTGAGAAATGTTTGGAGATATGCCATTCAAAATTCAGTGAATGGATCTTTTTCTATTGAATATGGAAGAAGAAGAACGGATGCCCAATCCGAATATGTAAGTAGTTGGCGTATATTTGGAAATCATCAACACACTATCAATCCCCAATCACGAATAACGGCTTCATTCAATGTTGCCACATCATCATTCATTAATCGATTTGCAACAAATCTCAGTGATCGCCTCACACAATCTTTGTTTTCCAATGCCGGTTATTCCTCTTCTTTTGACAATGGATCAACATTTGGAATCGACATTGCAGCAACTCAAAATATCGTGACTAAAGAATTCTCCGTCAACCCGAATGTCACATATAATATCCCGACATTTTTCCCACTAAAAGGACTTGCCTCATCGAATTCATGGCTTAGTGATATTGGCTTGTCGTATTTTGTTAGAGGTTCATTTTCACATAATACCATTCGTTCAATCATCAATGCAAATCCGGTCAATCCTGCCCTGAAAGATACTGTGTTCAATGAAAGAAATACCGGTGTGATACGGCATAATCCGTCAATTAGTATTTCACCAAAACTTGGATATTTCTCAATAACACCGGGAATTTCATATTCCGAGAATTGGTATTTCCGTTCATTGACTCGTTCCATGAATCAATCCGATTCAACCATCATAGAATCAGTAGAGACTGACGCATTGCCACTTCGAGAAACACAATTTCAAGCTTCTCTTGGGGTGGGTACCAGACTTTTTGGTATGATGAAACCTCGAATCTTCGGAATCAATGCACTCAGACATACCTTTTCACCCACTATCTCTCTCGCATATGTTCCTGAATATACATCGAGCACTTCAAGCAACATACGCTCATATTTTGATTATCGTCAAAACAGAGATGTTGAATATTCACGATTTGAATTGGATGGTGGAAGAATGGCAAATCGCGGATCGACATTTGTGAATTATTCACTTAGCAATCGTTTTGAAGCAAAACTCATGCAGGGCGACACGGCCGATAAAAATGTAGATATTCTTCAATTGGATGTTTCAGGTTCTTATGCCATGGCACTTGATTCACTGAATTGGAGCGCTATCACAATGGCTTTTCGTACACCCTCAATTGGATCTTTTAATATAAATGGCAATGCCGGCTTCACACTCTATGATGAAGCGAAAAATTCATTTGGTGTCATGACACCGATTCGTGCGATGTTGATTGAACAAGGCAAAGGATTGGCTAGACTTACATTTGCATCAGTCAACCTTTCGGCGCAGTTTTCGTCGGGATCAGTAAATAGTAATAGGACATCCGATGACAGCTCGGGAACCGGTGCCATGACATATTCTACGGATAGATTCGCTGTAAGAACCATTGACGACAGAAAAGACGTCGATTACTTTGGAGAGCGTGGTGTTGGTGGTGGCCCCTTATTGTTTCCCTGGAATCTTTCAACCAGTTTGACATACTATTATGGTGAACCAATAATCGGAATGATCAGCAGAAGATGTGATGCGAGGGCCGATGTGGATATACGCTTGACCTCAACATTGCAAATTCGATCCTCATTTAGTTATGATTTCATCAATGCAATGATTGTAGCACCAAGTATATCCATCATAAAAGATCTTGATTGCTGGGAATTATCAGCAAATTGGTATCCAACAGGGTTCAATCAGGGATTCATCATACGATTTGCAGCGAAGGCCTCGCAATTGCGAGACCTTCAATTAATCAAGCGAAATTTACCAGCCCTGAGATAATCAAGCTTATTGCAATGCTGTTGCAAGAAAAGCTTGTTTTTCATATTCATGTTTTTTACCGAATCCTGTTGCAGGGCTCGCGGCTTCGGGACGACCGGCATAAGAAAGTTTTTGCCCCGAAGAAAGAACTTCCGATAAACGAGGAGCAATAAAGAACCACGAACCTTGATTCTTCGGTTCTTCCTGTACCCAAATAACTTCCTTCGCAGAAGAATAGGAAGACAGCATTTCCCGAACCATGTCATCTCTAAACGGATACAATTGCTCAACTCTTATGATGGCAACTGTATCCTGCTTGTTCAGTTTTGCTCTTTCATTTATGAGATCATAATACACTTTACCTGAACAAAGCAATACTCGTTCAACGCTTGATGGATTTGCTATAGCTTCATCATTGATGATTTCTTTGAAAGATGGAACAAGCAAATCATTCAATACGGAAATTGGTTTGCGCAAGATCTCCTTTGGTGACATCACGATCATTGGCTTTCTGTAAGGAGCCTTAACCTGCCTGCGTAATGCATGGAAATATTGAGCAGGGGTCGTAAAATTGCACACGAACATATTGTTTTCTGCACACAACTGAAGAAATCGTTCCAATCGCGCACTGGAATGTTCGGGACCTTGCCCCTCATATCCATGTGGAAGTAATAGAGTGAGATTGGAATGTTGTCCCCATTTGGCTTCTGAACTGCTGATAAACTGATCAATGACAACCTGGGCACCATTGACAAAGTCTCCAAATTGGGCTTCCCAAAGTGTCAGTCCATTGACGAGTATCGTTGAATATCCGAATTCAAAACCTAACACCGCTTCTTCAGATAAAGGACTGTTATAGATTCTCAATGCTCCTTGCTGATCAGAAAGTGTATTCAAAAGAATGAGCTCTTCTTCAGTGTGAAAATCACGGAGGATTGCATGTCTATGGCTGAATGTACCCCGTCCACAATCCTGACCACTCATTCGAATATCATGTCCTTCAAGAAGCAAAGAACCAAAAGCAAGTGCCTCCCCCATTGCCCAATCAATTGATGGCTGATCCGAATCAAGCATGTGTGAACGCTTGTTTAGTAAATCAATCACTTTGGGATTTGCGGTGAAGCCATTTGGAACATGGGATAAACGCTGAATAATCGAACGAAGTACATTTGCATCCACCCTCGTTTCCACAGGTGCAAACACATCTGCTCCAGCATATGGATTATTCACTTTTGTTGTTGTGGAATTTCTGGCGGAAAAAGCGGAATTCAATTCCTCTTTCACTTCGCTCATGATTGAACTCAATTCATCATCCGTGAAAATGCCACCAACTTTCAGAGTATGAGCATATTGCTGACGAACCGGAATTTGAGCTTTGATTTTTTTATACAACAATGGCTGAGTATAACTCGGCTCATCCGTTTCATTGTGACCATACTTTCTGTAGCAGAAGAGATCCACAATAACATCATCATTAAATTTTTGACGATACTCAAATGCAAACATCGCAGCAATTCTTACTGCTTCAGGATCATCACCATTTACATGAACGATTGGCACTTGAAGCATCTTTGCAATATCACTCGCATAGGGCGTTGATCTTCCATCATCAGGGGAAGTTGTGAATCCTATTTGATTATTGATGATCACATGAATCGTGCCGCCTGTCTTATATCCTGTCAAACGAGAGAGATTCAGGGTTTCAGGTACAACTCCTTGACCTGCAAATGCCGCATCCCCATGCACCAGAATTGGGAGATGAGAATCGCAATCCGAATCACCGATAAGATCATCAAGCGCTCTTGCCATTCCTTCGACAACGGGATTGACTGCTTCCAAATGACTTGGATTCGGAGCAAGCATCACACTTACTTTATCGCCTGTTCTGGAAGTGAATTGTCCTGTGGCACCAAGATGATATTTCACATCCCCTGAACCTTCGAATGAATTTGGATCATAATTTCCTTCGAATTCATCGAATATTTTGTCATAGGGTTTATTCAAAATATTTGCGAGGACATTTAAGCGTCCTCTATGAGCCATTCCGATCACCACGCCACGAATTGCTTCTCTTGATGACAATTCAAGTGTTTTTTCGAGAAATGTAATCGTGGTTTCACCACCTTCGAGTGAAAAGCGCTTCGAGCCAAGATACTTGGTATGCAAATATTGCTCGAATTGTTCTGCTTTGGTCAGATGCTTGTAAATGTGAAGGCGCTGTTCTTTCGAAAATGAATAAGTAAACCGCGTGGGTTCAACCCATTTTTGAATGAAACGCTCTTTAACGGGGTCTTGAACATGCATATATTCAATACCCAATTTGCCGCAATAGGTATCATGAAGCATGTCGATGATATCCCGTAGCGAAGCACGATTGATTCCGCCCAAACCGCCTGTGTCAAATTCTCTGTCCAAATCCCAAATAGTGAATCCATATGCAGCAGGATCCAATTCGGGATAATAGTAAGCTTGTAAACCAAGTGGATTGACATCAGCGAGAAAATGTCCGCGAACTCTGTATGCATTGATGAGCTGAGCCACTCTCGCTTCTTTGTCCAATGACTCAAGTTCATCCTGTGACATGAAAGGATTGATGCGATTGTCCTTCTGCCAACGAACCGGTTCAAAAGGTATATGAAGATTTGCAAAGATTTGATCGTAAAAATGCTCTTCACCCAATACCAGCTTATGCACATATGCAAGAAATTCACCTGATTCAGCGCCTTGAATGATTCTATGATCATAAGTGCTTGTCACGGTGAGGACTTTGCTGATTGCGAGCGTTGACAATACATCCGGCATTACTGCTTGAAACTCTGCAGGATATTCGATGGAACCTGTGGCAATGATGAGTCCCTGCCCTTCCATCAATCTAGGCACGGAAGAAACTGTGCCAATGGTTCCGGGATTTGTCAGAGAAATTGATGCACCGGATAATTCATCAACAGTCAACTTATTGGTTCTCGCTTTTGCAATCAACCCATCATATTCAGCACAAAAATCTGAGAAAGACATCTGCTGTGCTTGTTTGATGCTGGGAACAACAAGCATTCTCATGCCATCTTTGCGAGTGACATCAACAGCAAGCCCGATATTGATTGAAGCTCTTTTGATTCTGTGAGGGATACCGTCAATCATCGAAAAGGCATCATTCATGTGGGGATATTTCACCAATGCCTTTACAAGAGCCCAAGCTAGAATATGGGTATATGAGATTTTTTTCTTTTGATTTTTGACAAGATGTCGATTTATCAGTCTCCTGTTTTCTTCAAGCGCTTTTACAGGGATGACTCTGAATGAAGTGGCGGTGGGAACATTCAAGGATTGAGACATATTGGAGGCTATTCTCATTCCGATGCTCGACAACTTTTCGGGAACATCAGTTGATGCAAGTGGAATTGCGGTGTCTTGTCTTTGTGGCATTGCCTGCTGCTCAATCCTTTGATCAACTCTTGGTGTTGGAGTTTCTTGAACAACTTCAATCATGTCACCATGAGGATGTTCAAACTCTTGTTGCAGAGAAGAAATCGTTGCATCCTTCCTCGCTTGAAAATACGCTCTCCATTCCTCGCCAACGGAATTTGGGTCATGAAGAAAGTCAGCGTACAAGTCATCGATATATGCACTGTTTGGAGTAAGCATTGTCAGCTCAACGATTGTGTGTTCAAAGGATTAGGTTGATGAATCAAGCTACCTCTGGAAGAGATCATCATCAACCGGTATGATCAAATCATAATGCAATGAATGAAGATTGTTTTCATCGCAGATTTCGTGCCCGGGGCGGGACTCGAACCCGCACGTACGTTGCCATACCCAAGAGTTTGTAGGGTAAGGAACCAGCGAGTTATTATCAGCCACGGGCATTAATACTAATATCCGCAGTTGATACCACTTTTCCAATTCCTCCCCTCCGAACCGAACGTGCAACTTTCACTGCATTCGGCTCTCCAGTTAATTTGTTATGCGTTTTCCATCATATTTTCCGTTGTGAATGTCATTGTGACATTTTTTGCATACAATTATGGTTTTCCTATTCATTGCTGACATAAGAATTTCCCATCTTTGTTTGTTCTTGAGGTCTTTCATCGCATGAATGTGATGAACCTCTATATCACCAATCTTTCCACATAATTGACAAGTATCATTTGTCAATCGTTTGAGCAAATCAGATCTGCCCAAACCGAAAAATATTTTCTCATCAGTCATTTGTTTTGGAAACTTTTGCCATTTGCATGGAAAAGCACCAAACCACGCAGTCATTGTTTTCTCATTATCTCCTTTGGATTCTACAATGATACCTTTAACTCCACTTGTGTGCATTCTATATTTCTGTCGAAATATTTTTGCAACACTTGTATTGTGTTTAGTTGCCAATGTTTTTGCCAAAGAAAATAATGCTCGAAATTTAATACTTGCAAGATGGTTAGAAACGTTCTGAGCCATTTTGTAGTATTGATATATAC
>JBJTFZ010000229.1:0-3295 GCA_046093685.1 bacterium | reverse complement strand
GACAATGATTTGTCGACATTGACAAGTGTTCTTTACACAGTAAAAAGAAAATCCGATAATGTAACACTGTATAGCATAACCATCAATCGCGGTGTAGGTTGGCCTACGACGCCAACTCAGTTTACTGCAAATCTTCTTGTCTCTCCAAACACCACTGCTGTGCCCGGATCATATTATCGTAGTGGTGATGGAATACTCACAATTACCAGTCCTTCCATTCCCGGGGCAGCTGCTTCGAATTCTGAAATGCTGGTCGTTTCAATAGATCCAACATGTAGCCCAACAGCAACCGGTACCGATCCATACACAAGTATTGGCGGTGTGGATGAAGTGTTTACTCAAGAATATAGTGCAACTGCAATCGCTGCGATGTCAAAAAAAGGCGAGCTTATTCCCGGAGATGTGAAATATTCCGAGTTGACTACAGATCATAATGGATGGTATTTAATGAATGGAAGGAATGTCAGTAGCATTACCAATGTTACTGCATGGCAAGTCGCTACAGATATCTTTGGTTCAACTCTGCCCAATATGGATAATACATACATGATTGCTGATTATTCCACCGGTACTCGAATGACAAAGGTGGGGCAGAATAGCTTTACAGTTGCAAATAATAATATTAACGTAGCAACATTGACAACATTCACAGATGGTGCTCATATTCATGATGTGAGCGATCCAAATTGGGGATTGGCCCTTGAAAATGGAAATAACACCAATAATGGTACTGACTTAGATTTTAGCTTTAATGAAATCAATATTCAAAGTGCCGTATTGAAAAGTTGGCAAGTTAACAATACAAACTCTTCGCACAGCCACGAATTCAACATTGGTACTGCATCCCCAAATTCCATCGATAATCGCCCCGTTTCGAAGAAGATGTATGCATTCGTCTATCTTGGCCAATAATTTCGGTGAATGTCATATTCAAGGCGATTCCGTAAAGGAGTCGCCATTTTTACAAGGAAAGTTTTTCATTTGCAGAAATACAGAAACATCGTATATTTGCAATCCTTATGTTTAGAACATTATTAGCATATTAACATGAAAAGAACCTATCAACCCAGTAAGCGCAAACGCAAGAATGTCCATGGCTTCCGTGCACGCATGAAGTCCAAGAATGGCCGTAAAGTTCTTTCCAGAAGAAGAGCCAAAGGTCGTCATCGTTTGACGGTTTCAGGTTGATATTCCTGAAATAGACAGTATTTTGAGGGCCCATTGTGGCCCTCTTTTTTTTTCTTTCACATGAAGATTCGTGCACTCAAAGGACGCAAGCAAATCACTTCGGCATTTCGTCGGGGTAAGCGTTTTGCATCCGGTTCGCTCATCGTGCATGTTCGGGGAAGATCCCATGCAGGTGAATCAGATGCTCCTCAGGGTGGGCAAAAAGATCTCTTTGTGATTTGTGCCGTCAGAAAAAAACAAGTGCCTCTTGCTGTCACGCGCAATCGCATCAAGCGCATCATCAGGGAAAGTGTTCGTGCTTATGTTCAGCATCATCCCCGGCCTCATTTCATGACATTGGCATTTGTGTGGCAAAGCCCGATGCATCACCACACGGAAGCGACCACTGTGGATATCAGACCCCAAGTTGAAGATGTATTGCATCAGGCAATGCAGTATTTTAGCAAGCATAACAAAGAAGGATAGTTGCATTGAAAGTGGTTTTGATTTTCATATTGCGATTCTATCGTTCGGCCATTTCACCGTTTCTCGGCAATAATTGCAGATTCCATCCAACATGTTCAGTATATGCGATGCAGGCCATCGAAAAACATGGAGCAATGCGTGGTTCTTGGCTTGCTTTGAGGCGGATAGGAAAATGTCATCCGGGGCATCCCGGCGGAATAGATGAAGTACCCTAATCGGAGAGATCCACATGCAAGATGTCTATATCATAGAACCACTGAGAACACCCGTCGGAAAATATGGCGGTGCATTGAGTTCCATTCGCCCCGATGATTTGGGTGCTCATGTGATCAAGGCTGTCGTGGAGGCCACGGGAATCAACCCCGAAGTCATCAATGATGTGATATTCGGATGTGCCAATCAAGCGGGCGAAGACAATCGTAATATCGCCAGAATGTCTGCATTGCTTGCCGGATTGCCTTATTCCGTGCCGGGTGTAACCGTCAATAGGCTTTGTGCTTCCTCACTCGAGGCCATTATTCAGGGAGCCCGAGCAATCAAGTCCGGCGAAGCGGATGTGCTAATCGTGGGTGGTGTTGAATCTATGTCCAGAGCTCCTTATTCATTCCCAAAAAATGCATCAGGCTCTGCAATCTTTGGCAATCTCACCGCCTATGACACCGCACTTGGCTGGCGTTATCCCAATCCTGCAATGGCTTCAATGTTTCCGCTGGAATCCATGGGAGAAACAGCAGAGAATTTGGTGGAAAAATTCAGCATTTCCCGTGAAGATCAAGATTCTTTTGCTTTGTCATCACATCAAAGAGCGGTCTCTGCGCAAGAAGCAGGTCTTTTTGATGAAGAAATCGTACCGATTTCCATACCCAAAAAGAAAGGCGAGCCGATCATCGTCGCAAAAGATGAACAACCGAGAAAAGACGCATCACTTGAATCATTGGCAAAATTATCACCCGCATTCAGAAAAGGTGGGTCTGTTACTGCAGGAAATGCTTCATCACTCAATGATGGCGCTGTGGCAATGCTGCTTGCAAGTGCAAAAGCAGTCGAAAAGCATGGTTTGAAGCCCATAGCACGCTATGTGGCATCCGGCACGGCAGGCGTTGACCCGCGCATCATGGGCATAGGACCGGTCTATGCGATTCGCAAAGCATTGGAAAATGCGCACTTAACCCTTGATGATATAGGGCTTTTTGAACTCAATGAAGCATTTGCTTCTCAGGCGCTTTCTTGCATTCAAGAATTGGGAATATCTCCTGAAAAGGTGAATATCCACGGAGGAGCCATAGCCATCGGGCATCCCTTGGGGATGAGCGGAGGTCGAATCGCGGGGCATTTGGCAAGAACCATGCAGAAAGAAGATGTGCGATATGGCATCGCATCATTGTGCATAGGTGTGGGACAAGGTCTTGCAATCATCATTGAGAAGACAGCCCCCCACTAAATTCATTGGTTTAATTGCCCTCGAAACTGTATTTTCGCACTTCTTTGTGTAGTCGGCCTCGGCCGAAGTCAAACCATACCGAAATGTCGGAGGAATAGCGTTGAAGAATAAACAATTGAGACGATGGCTGTTGATTCTGGGCCCGCTTGTTGCGGCCGCAGTCATTTTATGGCCAACCGTTGATGCGTATTTATTGGAGCA
>JBJTFZ010000228.1:0-5756 GCA_046093685.1 bacterium | reverse complement strand
GGATGATTCCTAATGAAACATGAAGAACAAAAAAAAGCGCCGGTTTTAATCCGGCGCTTTGTCTATGCGATTGAAGCTGAAATGGCTCAGGCTCTTCTTGCCGAGCATGGGATTTCAAGTTATGTGTATGACTTGAATGTACACTCTTGCTAGGTGGGCGCCGTAATGGGAGTGAGACTCGTGGTTGCAGAAGAAGATCTGCAAATGGCACTCGGGATTCTTGAGCAGCAATCCTGAAGAAAAAAACTGCCTTCCGATTTACTCTTTTTCCTCTCCTTCGGTTGCCTTTCCTTGCATCAGCTTTTTAAATTGTTTATCAAGGAAATAGAGATTTTTCGCATCATATCCAACGCGTTTTACCATCACGATTAAATCCTCGACACCCCTTTCTGAATCTTGTTGTTCTTTGATGAATGGCTGGAGGAATTGCAATGTGGCAAAATCAGAGTGATCATGACACATTTTTGCAAGTTCATTGATTGCAATGGTGTTTTGTTGCTCCAGATGAAGATTGTGCTCGAGAATATCCAAAACATGTTCAAATGAATTTCTCATTGCAGGCATAGTCCCTACCGTGGCTCTGCAACCATGTGCATTTGCATAACGGTAAAATTCCATCATGTGTTCGCGTTCATCATCAGCACTAAAGTAAAAATACTCCTCCAAACCAGGCAAATCATTGTCGGCGCACCATGAAGCCATTTCGAGATAGGCCATGGAAGCACCATGTTCATTGGTGATTTGAATATTCAATTGTTTACGAATGGATTCATGCATGGTATATCCTATGGGAAATGTCAATGAGTTGCCAATTCTTTTGGTGATTCAATTTTGCCTTCTCTGCGAAGAGCATTCAATTCTTCCAATGTGACCGTTAAAAATGCACCATTTGCTTCAGAAATAACTGTTACGGTATCAGAAAAGATGTCAATTTTTATCATCCTAGCCCTTCCATCAGCAAGCTGCAAATACGAATCGAGAGGAGGATAATTTTTCAAAGCACTCACATAATTGTCGATTTCAAATAACAAACAACATTTCAAACGACCACACATTCCGCTGAGTTTGCTCATATTTGGTGGTAAATGTTGTGCCTTTGCGTGATCAAGTGTTATCTGATCGAATTCATTGAGAAATGAAGAACAACACAATTCAAGCCCACATGGGCCAATTCCACCCAATCGCTTTGCTTCTTCTCTAGCAGGAATTTGTCTAAGCTCGATGCGAGTGTGAAAAGTTCTGGCAAGATCTTTTACCAATTCCCTGAAGTCAACTCTGTGCGGAGCAGAAAAATAAATTGACAATCGTGATTTGTCAAATTGCCATTCGGCGTCTACAACTTTCATGTCCAAACCGAATGACTTCACTTTATCTTTCACTTCACGAACTATTTCTTTCTCTTGTTCACGATTGGACTTTATTTTTTCGAAGTCTTCTTTGGCGGCAATGCGTAAAACGCTATGCAAGGGTATTTCCTGATCCGTTTTTTTTATTTCGGCAATGAGACCAACAGCAGTAATGGTTCCGGCATCGGTACCATGTTCAGACTCTACAATTACGGTATCGCTAAGTGCAAAACGACCATGCTTGGACTTTTTGTACAATTGTTTCCGTCTGGCTTTAAAACTCACTTCCACAAACCAATCTTGCGCATTGGTATGTTCTGGTATTTGATCGGAAGATTCTTCAGCAGTGGTACCTGATTTACATGATGAACAACCACCATCGGTATCACCGCAAGCAGTGCAATGAGACTTACGGTTGCGTAAAGTAGAAGCAATTGAAGCTTCAGCAGCATTACCAACTTTATCGGAATGCGAAAGATCTATTCTGGAGAGAGGAACAATTGAACCCACGGGGAATTCATCTGGTTCCGATTGCTGATGTGTCTGATTATCGCTCATACAGATGATGATGACCTCTGGGGTCAATATCTTAATAATATGGCTCGAAAGTAGTAAAAAAAAGCATAATAGACAACTATGCTCAATAGAATCCAATGTTATTGCGTTTTTTTCAACAATAATTGCCTTCTATCTTCTCTTACCGCTTTTGAGTAGAACTCCTTATATGCTTGAAATTCAGATGGCTCAATGAATGTCTTTCTTTTAATGAATCTCCTACTCACCGTAAGCAAAGTCAGGTCATCTTGTTGTTTTGCGATGACCGCATATTCATATTCAGCTGATGGATTGGATAATTTCACGGACTGTGGTATTTCAGCCAAAGCATAACCTTTTGGAATGAGCATTGTCACTTCTTCAAAAGTCGTATCGATTTCATATAAGTTTTTTACGGGGTATGTCCTTTTTTCATAAGACAATGCATCATCTGTCGACAATTCATTTCTCCAAGGTATGCGAATGATTTTATATGTCCCGGCTTCGGCAACCGTATTGGGAGCCTCATACTGATAATACATTGATACATGATCTGAAAGTGAATCTACACCTGTGATCAACATATCACCAACCCTTGCCGAAGGAATATCTGATGCCAGTGAGGATTGAAGTATCTTCTTTTGTTCTTCTGAATTCTTTCCTTTATACGCAGAACGATATTGTGCAGTGATTGCGCCCGATACTTTTTCTCCACCCTGAATCAACATTCCATCATCGGTGAATTGCACCGAACTGCGAGATATAAATGTAGGAGCAACAGTTTGTTTATCAGGCAGAACAAGAGGCTGTGTATTACCTTGACGAATGAGCAAAGCAAAGGCATTCTTGTCTGCTGATGGTATGGCCCCTGTGGGAAAGTTGGAAGCGGTCAAATCAAGAAACAATGGTGACTTCTTCCCCGACTCCTCCACCGCTATAATGCAGTGATTGAAGGCAATCGAGGGCAATAGATTTTGTAGGCGTTCTTCGCTTCCGGAATTGACAAGCACATAATCGGCTTGAATTCCCAATTCCCTGAGCATTGCAATGCCCAGAGTAGAGACATCTTTGCAGTCACCAATTTTATTTACCAAAACATCTCTTGCTTTTTGAGGTATGAAGGCCGATTGACGGAATGATACACTACTGTATCGAATATTATCTGTTATGAATTGAAATACTTTCCGAATTTTTTCTTGAGTTGAAAGTTTATCTTGTTGGGGTATCAATGATTTTACAACTTCTTGTATTTCATATGATGACTGAGCTTTTGATTGAGCCAACTCTGCATACCAATCAACCAAAAAATTCCAATTTGGTATGGTGGTGAATCTAAAAACTTTACCGACTTCTGACAATGACGGCATATCAGCCTCATACACGATGCCGGGTTCTTTGTTGATTGACCAAGAAAACAGTGTTGAATTGATGTCAGGTAGATCCAATTCTTTCGCCGAAATGTCCATGGCTTGTTGAGATGTGGTAAACTGCATGCCTTTGGGAATAATCAATGCATATTCTGCATGAGTCACAGGAAAGAATCTGTTGAAATAATATTCATCCCATACATGCTTTGCCAATTTCCCTGTATTGTAATTTCTTATTCTGTATTTGATATACAGAAAATCATTTGTTTCAAGACCTTTGAAGACAGCCATATTCCTATTGATGTCTGCTCTTATTTCTTTTCCATCGGCTTTGATGGTCACGGCCTTTTCTATGGTAAGTCCTTGCGAATTGCCATTGAATCCAATTCGATATTCTTTGAAATAGTCGATTCCTTTTTCATTGAAGACTCTGATGATACTTTCATTGACGGACTCTGATGCACCCTGCTCATACACAACTCTTCTAACCTTATCAGAAACGATTGCCGCACTTGCTTCAGGATGATCTTTTGCCGTTGGAGCTGCCTTGATGAGCGAATCTATATTTGTTTCACCGAATACAGAGAAAATAGATTTCTTACCTTGCAATTCACGCAATATTGCTCTTGCATCATAATCAGTTGGAGAATATTCCAGTGCTTTTTCATATGCAGATATCGAAGCAGAAATGTCTTTTTTACTTCGATAAATCTCTCCGAGTTTTGACCAATATGCATTGCATGAAGGACAAAACTTCAAAGCAATTCTCATTTATTTTTCTGCTTTGTCATATTGTTCGAGTTGCATGAAAACAGAAGCCATCTGGAAGTGAAAACCGGGAGATGATGGAGAAAGGGTGAGCAATTCTTCAAATGTTTTTTGCCATTCCTTTACTTTTGAGTCATCGAGATAAGCTTTGGCTAAAGCAATGAGCGGCGCTTCCCCATATACTTGCCTCAAATACTTCGAGTAGAGACTAATCATGGTGTCTCTCTTTCGTGTTGTTTGAAAATCAAATGCAGCCGCGAGCTCGGTATATGTCCATGACAGTGGATACAGTTTTCTTGCCTCTCTTGTTGTGGATATCACCTTGTCTTGCATTTTCTTTCTATCATAATATCGTATTCGTAAAGTATAGGCGGTTTCTGATTGAGGAAGCAGTTGTTCAATTCTATTGACCATGTCTTCAGCTCTATCAAAATCCTCATTATCAAGATATTGATTGAATTTATAAATGATTCCATCGGGTATATCTTTGCTCATAGAGGATAAAAGTTCATAGGTGGTATTGACTTCATCCCTCTTTCTTCCCCGAGAATATGTATCAATGAATTTCCAAAGGATGATAGGATTATCCTTGGAAATGATCAAGGCTTTTTTGAGTAATTGTTCAGCTTCTATTGCTCTATCATTACGGAGATAGGCATCTGCCAGAAGTAAATAATGTTCTATCCAATCAGGGTGTTGTTCAATGATGTTTTGCAATTCACCAATAATAGGATTCGGAATAAATTCAATCAGTGAAGGTTTCTGACGGATATACTCTTGCGAGGCTGCACTTTCTTTCAATCCCGGTATGGGATTTCCCTCTTCATCGGTAATACGCATCAGAAAGTTACAACGATCTAATTCAGAATAACCAACCTTTACGAGAAGTCTGTTCCAACCACTTGAAAGTTCGGTTCTTACGATATATGTGTCAAAATCATTGTTTGTTTCATTGGAGTCCTTCAAAATCTGCGTATCATTTAAAAATACCTTTACAGAACCGGATGTACCGATACGAACTTGAGCAATGTGCTTTTTAGGAGACCACACAAAAGTGTTAGCATAATAGATTGCTTGCCTGTCCGGAAAATAGGATTGATAGTCAAGCCAATAATCTGTTTTGATCAAAGGTGGGGCGAACCAAGAAGCGGGAGTACCGTTTTTTCCTTCATATACTTCTGTGGTATCATACCGCTCTTCCGGAGGATATGCGATATTGAATCCGGATGCAGATATATGTTCAAATGGACCTATTATCGTATATGATGAAATTGCATTGATCTTCTCATAATATTGCTTTGCAGCCTTCAAATTGCCATTTCTGGTCTCTACTGAACCAAGCATTTCCATTGCCATGGCACGCAAGGAACCGGCCTTGTCTCCTTTCTGCGACAATTGCTTCAAAACATCCTGCACACCAGAATTTTTGACATGCATCTGAGAGGAGAATCTTGGGGTGAGCCATATTGAGTAAATATAGGGCACCGGATTCACATTTGCTTGCATGATCTGCTTGTACACATTCCATGATTCAGCATAGCGATATTGCATTTCGTATAAGTAAGACAATCCAAGAATGCTTCTGACATCCTTTGGGTTTTGTTCCAAATTTTTCTTGAAAGCAATTTCCGAACTATCGAAATCTTTTTTGAGAACATGATTCCATGCTTCAGATACATTTTGGGCGAGTGAAATGTAACTGAAGCATGCCATGATGATGCATGCTTTGAATACTATGTTC
>JBJTFZ010000227.1:0-5437 GCA_046093685.1 bacterium | reverse complement strand
ATCATGGCAAAATTTCCGTGATTGCCAAGGGCGTAAGATCCGCCAAGAATTCCATGGGAAGTTCAATAGAGGCTTTGAGATGTAGTTCAATCACTTGGTATAAATATCCAAGTAAAGACCTTCATCTCCTAAAATCCGCTGAAATAGCCATACCCATGCATCACTTGACCTCAGATTATGAACGCTTGATGTCCGGAATGGGTATCCTCGAAATACTCTCGGTCACCCAAGAACCCGAAGAACCCAATCCCGGTGTCTACGAAATTGCCATACAGTCATTGATGGCTCTCAATGAGAATCGGTGCCAAGAAACCCCATATTCCATCGTTCTGTTTTTTTTGATGCACTTGGCACAATTGATGGGATTCGGCATGCATGCTCGTTCATGCCCCATCACAGGTGAAATCATCATACCAAACGAGGAAGGAATATTGTTTTCTTTTGAAAAAGGTGCATGCATCAGCGATGGCATTGCAAAACCCTCGGGAGAATGTGTATTGCTGAATTCATCCGCAGTAAGTATCTTGCAAGAAATGGAGCAGAGTTCCGCGGATACATTTACTCTCAATATCCCATTGCAGGACCAAATCACTCTGCTCGATCTATTTCAACGATATTTTTCTTTTCATAGTCACAAATCATACCGTTGGAATACATATCCCCCGGGGATGACCTCTTCATGATGTTTTATGATCATTGATATCCTTCTTACATTGTTCCTGGTATTTCTCAACGGCTTTTTTGTGGCTGCTGAATTTGCCATTGTAAAAGTTCGTCTGTCTCAAATTGAAATAAGGGTGAGATCAGGAAGTTTCCTAGCGAAGATTGCAAAAAACATCATTGAACATTTGGATGCATATTTATCGGCAACGCAATTAGGCATCACGCTTGCCAGTTTGGCTCTCGGATGGATCGGGGAAAGCGTCGTGGCAAATCTTGTTATTGCAGTGATGGGCACGGTGGGCTATACACCTGATCCTGAACTTGCGCACGGAATCGCTCTTCCAATCGCATTCATCATCATCACTTTTTTGCATATCGTTCTTGGGGAACTAGCCCCGAAATCATTGGCAATTCAGCGTTCAGAAGCAGTTGCATTGGGCGTATCCATTCCATTGAAAGCTTTTTACCTATTGTTCAGACCATTCATCTGGGCATTAAACAGTGTTGCCAATCTTCTTCTTGCTTTGATTGGGATTCAATCCGTGAAAGAGCAAGAACTTCATAGTGCGGAAGAATTGAGATATCTGATTGAAGAAAGTTCAAAAAGCGGAATGATTGAACTCAATGAACAGGAAATGATTGAGAATGTATTTGTATTTCAAGAAACGACCGCTTCAGAAATCATGATTCCGCGAGGGAAAATCATTGGTTTGGAAATCAGCATGACTCCCGCAATGATTGTGGAAACAGTGATTGAACAAGGATATTCCCGCATGCCTGTGTATCAAGAAACACTCGACAATATCATTGGGATCGTCTATGCAAAAGACATTCTGACTATGATGTCATTGAGTGATTTGATTGTATTGCAGGATATTATTCGCACCGTGACATTCATTCAGGAATCAGAGAAAATTCATTCTCTCCTCAACAAAATGCAGAAACAGAAATTTCACATGGCAGTTGTTCTTGATGAATTTGGTGGTACTGCCGGATTATTGACTCTTGAAGACATCATGGAAGAATTGGTGGGTGATATCCAAGATGAATATGATGAGGAACAACCGCTGGTTGAATCAAAGAATGCCGAGGAATGGACGATTTCGGCAGATGCATCAATTGCCGATGTCAATGAATTTTTACCATATCCTTTTCCTGAATCCGAGGAATATCAAACACTCGGCGGGATGATCAATCACATTTCCGGAAGAATACCAAGCAGATACTCCAGAGTGAATCTTCCACCTCACTATATTTGCATGATTGATCAAGCAAATGAGAGAAAGGTGGAGTTTGTCACTTTGCGAGTGGACAAGAATACACTGTTCGCTCCGAAAGATTGATTATATCCGCTTGCCAAGAATCATGATATGCTCGTCTTTGCATCTTGTGAGAATGATCACACCTGATGTTTCCCCTTTTGAAAAACGCAGTTGCTTCCTCACTTCATCAGGCTCCATCGGAAATCCCCTTTTTTTGATTTCAGTCAATCCATTCCAGTCATGTGCATCCAGGAATTCTTGAAGTCTTCCACGAGAAAATCGCTCACAGTGAATTATTTCAAAATGTGAAAACCAATCAAGGTCTTGCTTATCATTCGTTAATCCATAGGCAATTGAGCGGTCAAACACAGCTATGTTCTTTTCTGCATACATCGCGCTCAATGCACCGCGTATCAATGCCGGATGCGGTTCAAGCAGATATCTGTTTTTTGTGATTGAATCAATGTCACATAATTCCGGCAATGTATCGATGTCTTGAGGAATGAAAGATTTTTGTTTGTCGATCAATCGCACCGAGCCATCAACCGTATCGGTATGAATCCATAAAATCTGTTCTTTACATTCTTTTCCACTTCCAAGAAATTCACGAGAGAATGCCCCCTCAATTCGTTCACCGGGCGCAATCTTAATTCCTCCTCGCCTACTTTTTACGGCTTTTTCCAATAACACGGTTATATCCGGAGAGTAATATCCTGTTGGTGATGATCTATGTGTTCCATGCAATCTTCGCGATGGATCCGCCCAAAAAACATCACTTGTTGTCACTTCGGCTTTTGCGCCATCATGCATAATCGGTTGAATGTGATATCCATGCGAATGTGCATTGAGTCCTGCCAATATTCCTATGAATGCATCGGTTTCATGAGTGACAATCCTCGAAGCACCATTTTTGAGAGCAGAATACAAATGCATACCTGAACCGGTACACACTTCAATCAGTGATTCTCCTTCAATCTTCAATTTGGAAATTACATATTCCGCAAAGTCAGGCTCACTGCTTTGCATGAGTGTTTGCTCGGTGAATAACCATGGTGCTATCTGTGAATACCAAGAATGCTTCAGAACGCGATGACCTGTCATTGCAAGATCAATTACTTTTGTGAGATCTTCTTGGTTCAGTATGGGGAGTTTTCCGCGGAGCTTTTGAATCACATTCGGAGTTATGAGAAATCCATGTGATTCGAGAATTGATGAGACTTGACCTACCAATGATGGCAAGTGTTGGGGATCAAATGAAATGGAGTTCATGTCAAACCATTCAGAATGACAATTCCAGAACCACGGGGCAATGATCCGAGCCTAGTTGTTCAGATTGATGATATGCATTATGCACAAATGGAACAAGGTCTTCGGTCACCCAATGATAATCAATACGCCAGCCAATATTTCTTTCTCTCGAGCGAGTCTTAACATCCCACCATGTATATTGCCCGGGTTCCTGATTGAACAAACGAAAAGTGTCAACATATCCAAGCTGCTGAATATGGTCGAGTTTTACTCTTTCAACATCCATGAAACCTGATGTCTTTTTATTTTCATTTGGTCTTGCAAGATCAATGGGATGATGAGCGGTATTATAGTCTCCGCAGATGATGAGTTTTTTTCCTTGTGCTCGCAGACTTTCACAATACTCAAAGAAAGCATCATAGAAATCAAGCTTATAAAGAAGACGTTCATCCCTTGCACCACCATTGGGAAAATAGACATTCAGCAATGTGAAATGCTCAAAGTCTGTTTGAATCACTCTTCCCTCTTGATCGAATCTTTCATTGCCTATATCACGATTCACATGCATTGGTTCAATGGTGGTAAATGTTGCCACACCGCTATATCCACCTCGAACGGAACAGGAATGATAGAAGTCCCTATACCCCGGGGGAGGCCATGAATCAGTGGGTACTTGTTCTCTTTCGGCTTTTGTCTCTTGAACACAAAAAATATGTGGTTCTTCCCGAAGCACATATTCAGACAATCCCTTCTTCAGTGAAGCACGAATTCCATTTACATTCCAGCTAATGATTTTAATCATTCAGTCACCTGAACCGGTATGGCATTGCGTAAATTTTTGATGAATGACTCCATGGTTTTTGCCTGCTTTTGCTGAACAGCCATTTGCTCGATTTTTTTATAATCGGTGACAAGGGATGGAGAATGCTCGGGAACAGTCTTTTTCTTGATGATGATATGCATTGCAGGTTTCGTGGGGTCAGACATATATGGCAAGGGCTGAGATATGCCTCCATCCGGCAAGCCTTCCACGATTGTCTTAAGATCCGAAGGTAATCTATTTAATTCAATGGTGCCCATTGCTCCGCCAAATCCTTGCGTTTCTTTTTCATCCGAATATTGCTTTGCAAGATCTTCAAATGTTTCGCCTTTTGCAATACGATCCTTAAGGTCGCTCAATATGGATTCCACTCTTTTTTTGTCATCAGCGGAACCTCCCAATTTAAAGAGGATATGCCTTGTGTGAACGGCATCTTTCCGTTTATCAATTGTTTGAATGATATGAAAACCAAATGGCGACTCAATAGGTTGCGATGTTTCACTCGATTGCAAATCATAAGCGGCTTTTTCATATTCGGAAACCAATTTTCCTTTATCCACCCAACCCAAATCACCGCCTGATGAAGCCGAACCGGGATCACCACTATGTCTTTTTGCCAATTCGGCAAAATCAATTCCTTTCAGGATTGAATCTCGAATGCGAAGAGCAAGTTTTCGAACTTCATCTTTTGCATCTGCGCTTGGTTTGATGTATTTCACAATGTGAGCCAATTCCACGGAAGCAGGAATCGGACGAATAGAATCTCTGTATTGCGTGTAGAAATCTTCCACTTCACGATTCGTACATTTGATATTCATGAAGCGTTGTTGTTGCAAACGCTCGACAAGCAATTGTTTTCGGACTTCTTCTCGGTAATTTTTTCTGATCCGTGACACAGACATTCCATACAAATCTTCAACACGCTTTTCAGATCCATAGGTTTGCATCATGTTTTGCATCATGAAATCCAAACTTTGGTTGATTTCTTCATCAAGAACAACTATGCTGTCTTCAACTGCTTTGGTTACCATCAATCGTTCATTGATCAATGATTCCAATACCTGTTTGCGTAATTCGGGGTCATTGGGATTCACTTTTGGATTCTGTTGCATGAACATTGCAATCCTTCCTTCAATGTCTGATTGAAGAACGATTTCACGTCCCACAGTTGCAATGATTTTATCCAATACTTGCGATTTCTGCGCAATTGCATTGGAGGAAATTATTGAAAGGGTGATGAGAACAATGATGAAGTTCGACATAATGCGGTCCAAGAGAAGAAGCCCGGTATGTACCGGGCTTAGTGTTATGATTATTTTTTCAACATGGATTCAAGTGTTTTCGTCTGAATCGTAACAGGATATTGAACCTTTATTCGGGTAAGCCATTCTTCCGTGAGTTTTTTCTGCACCATGTCTTGGAACAAAGGTGCAAAGTCAGGAAT
>JBJTFZ010000226.1:0-2585 GCA_046093685.1 bacterium | reverse complement strand
ATACAGTAAAGCAATCTTTCCTCTTTGCGTCATGATGCCATCAGACTCACTGATGGTTTGAAATTCCGTAAAAGCTCTGTCTGCCCTTCTGAAGTATTCAGTCATCGGTTCATCATATATTGTTGAGGGCGTAGGATCATTTTTCTTCCACCAATCAATGATGTTCTTGCGAATTTCCGTGTCTGTACTTGCAGACATATTATCGAATTCGGAATCTGTCAAAAGATATTTCATCACCTGTCTTGCATACTCTGCACTTATCAGTGTTTTGGGCATATCCTCCCATTGACAAGCAAAGTCATATCTCGTACTATCCTGTTTCCCTTTTTTTTCTCCATGATACAATACAATTGAATATCTTCCGGGTGCTATCACATTGTCCGGAAATTGTACGATGAGTACTTGCATTCCCATCATGTCTTTCATGATCAAAGGGAATGGTTGCGGAGAAGCAGATTCTTCAACATGTTCAGACATTATCGCAACATTTGTCCGTAATTCTGTTCGAGTTGAAGTCATGGATTTTACATGACGAGCATATTCTTCATTTGCCCTCTGTCTATTCAGCGAAGCAGATGTGATGATCAAAATTGATGACAATGGGAAAACCGCAAATTGTTTTTCCGGGGAAAATGGAATATTTCCATTGAATATCACAGGAATGAAGGCATCCGAAAATGGATTACCATTGGTAAACAATGGCTGACCAATCATTTTGATGAGTAATGAAGGAACTCGTACTTTTTTCACCACTCTTCCTTTGTCCGTCAAAGTGAGAGTTGCACCATATTGCATCTTTGGCATTGACAGCTTTCGCATCCCGAAAGCATACGTTTTTTCTGCATTTGTTTGTTCGAATGTTGGGGCAAAAACCGAATCCTTCCACTGCACTCTACCTCTGATGATTCCATTGGTGTCTTTCATTTCGATTTCCAAAGCGGGAAAGGCCACAAATTCCCCCCTGAATGAACTACTTCGCTCAAATGTCAGCGCATCGTATTGAATGCGAAACATGATTAGTACATTCATTGAATCCTCCGAAGAGTGACTCAAAGCCCTGACTTCCGTGTATAAAGGTTCTTTTTCTGATTCAAGTGTGGGATAGAGTGCACTTCCATTTTTTTGCACCTGAGCCATCGAGGCTTCATGGACTAGGCAACACAAAATGAAAATCGAAAAGAATTCACAGAATTTACGCATCGTGTTCATCCAGAAACGATTTCAAAATGATTGCTGCGGCTGTTTTGTCTATAGAGCCTTTATCCCTTCTGTATTTTTTGGATCGCCCCGATTCAATCAGATGAGCAACTGCATCCTTTGAGGAAAATGATTCATCTTGCAGAAAGACGGGGATATCCAATTGACTCTTCAAGAATTGTTCAAAACTATCGATTTCTCTGATGATTGCATTGTTTTGTCCAACAGACTCTTTGGGAATACCAATGATAATGCCTCCAATCTTTTCAGATTCGATGATAGACAAAATCTCTTGTTTTGCAAATTCCGTATTTTCAATTGTCTTCAATGGGGTCGTCGTAATGTGCAACAAATCACATACGGCGATGCCTATTCTTTTTTTTCCAATGTCAAGGGCTAGCAAACGCTTCCCTTTCAAATGTTGATACATATTCATAGATTTACTGAAATTCAATTCACCACAAAGGGTCATGATATGAAACACACTTGCAAACTACCACTTTTGATGATATGTGTGGCGCTTGCTCTTCCCATACATACGATGAATGGACAACTTTTTGAATCATTGAAAAACAAGGCGAAAGGTTTGATTGAAGGGAATAAACAAACAGGGGGATTCACAGAACAAGAAGCTGTTTCCGCATTAAAAGAAGCCTTGCAAAACGGCATCACAAAAGGGACCGGCATGTTGGCAAAGACAGATGGATATTTTGGCAATCAATTCATCAAAATCCCTTTCCCTCCACAGGCTCAAGAAATTGAGCGTTCACTTCGAAAAATCGGGATGGGAAAAACAGTGGATGAAGCTGTTTTATCTTTGAACAGAGCGGCTGAAGATGCTGCAGGACAAGCACTTCCCATTTTTGTGGATGCCATAAAAAACATGACATTTCAAGATGCAGTAGGCATTGTGAAAGGTGACAGCATTGCGGGCACTCGTTTCCTTCAAAAGACGACGACCATTGCTCTTACAACTGCATTTCGACCAGTCATCGAAGGATCTCTCAAGAAAGTCGACGCCACAAAACATTGGTCAACGGTCATGAATACCTACAACAAGATTCCTTTTGTACAAAAAATCAATCCTGATTTAACCCAGTATGTGACTGAAAAAGCACTGGAAGGACTTTTCTTTACAATAGCAGGTGAGGAAAAACAGATAAGGAAAGATCCTCTTGGACAAGCCTCAGCTCTTTTGAGGAAAGTATTCGGTGGGCGTCCGTAAAACCTTTTTCCACTCAATGATTCCCTGAATGGCCATAAGCAAAAATATGGCATACAGTATTGCAGTCAGGAGTAAATTCTTGTAGATGTACAATCCAATATAGAGTGTGTCCACAAGAATCCACATATACCAATGCTGAATGCGCTTTCGCGTTTGCAGGAAT
>JBJTFZ010000225.1:0-13982 GCA_046093685.1 bacterium | reverse complement strand
CTCAGTAGTTCTGTATTAGGGAAAGATTATATCAATTCTGATGGTAAATTGAATCAGGAAAAATATAAAGAATTATATGATTCACTTTTACCAACCGCTGGGACGCCAAAAGGGGAAGGTCGCTTTATCCGTTGCATTAAGGATTGAGTCTTCTCATCCAATAGTCCTAGTTCATCCTAAGTACAACCATGGTGGTATACTTTCAATAGAGTAAAACTATTAAAGCTGAGAAGGTGAGTTGAAGGTATTTTATGTTTTCAAACATATTCAGTTGACAAAAAACCGATAATTACCTATTGTAATCATCGGTCACAAGTATCCGGTCTCTACCTGGGTTGCGGAGAAGGAGGGATTCGAACCCTCGATAGGATTGCTCCTATAACGGTTTTCGAGACCGTCCGATTCAACCACTCTCGCACTTCTCCGTGGTTTGGATTGCAAAAGTACGAATTCCTTTCGACTATTCTTCCAAGCTCTCCACGATCTGCAAATAGCTCACATAGCGTTCAGGATCAATCAATTCTTCTTCCACTGCTTTCTTCACCGCACAATCGGGTTCATGCCGATGCGTGCATGAGGTGAATTTGCATTTGGGATACCATGCATCAAAATCATGAAAATAAAATGCGGTGTCATCAGGATGCATGTCCCATATTCCCAATTCTCTCAATCCCGGTGTGTCTGCCAAGAATCCTCCGCCTGGCATGGCAAATAATCGGGCGGAAGAAGTGACATGCTTGCCCTTCCATGTGCGCTCGCTCACTTCGCCCGTTCTTTGCAATTCTTCACCCGTGATTGCATTGATGAGCGATGATTTACCCACGCCAGAAGGACCCGACAATACCGTTGAATGTCCGCGCAATGCTTCCGAAACCTCTTTGATTCCGATTCCCTGCGCAACGCTTGTGAACATCAAAGGTATATTCAGCGTGTCCGAATACACTGCCAAATCCTCGGCAATCAATTCTTGATCCATCAATTCAATTTTGTTGATGCATATCAATGGCTCGAGCTTACCCAATTCGGCGGCAATCAAATATCTATCAAGCAAACGCTTATTGTAAAATGGGTCAGCAGCTGACATCACAATCAAAATGGAATCCACATTGCTGATGATCACCTGCTCACCCGCATGTTTGCCAATGCCCTTTCTGGATAATTGGGAAGTCCGCTTGCCAACTTCAACAATACTTCCTTTTTTGATACCCGTTCCATCATCAACATGAACAATTCCAACATGATCCCCAACTGCCAAAAGGGAAGTGTCCTCATGCAATGCATATACCGTGCCCGCAGGAAAACATTCAAAAACCTCACCCGAATCAGTCTGCACATACCATGTCCGCCCACCAACCGCCATCACATGACCCGTGGCATCAATCATCCCCTCCGGCGCTTGACCGGCCTTGATCATAGTGCGCGTCTCCTCCTTCTTTGACTGCACTCTGCCCGAAGCTGAACGGACATCTAACTCTTCCAACCATGTCTCTTCTTCAGTATATGGCTTTCTTTGCTTGATTTTGGCTTTTTTACCGGTTTCGACGCGCTTTTTCTTCATATATGCCGGGGAAAAGTGTCAGGAAGTTTACACAATTCTGTGAAATTATTTACACATAATTCTTGCCGTGAAAGGGAATTTATGTAATTTGACCCCAGTTTTTCTAAACAATAGTCAGTTTTTTTTGGAATATCGTTGGATTATCAGAGAACATGCTGATGATGGTTCCGCACAAACACTTGCACAAACGTTAAATGTACCGGTAAGTCTCGCGAAAGTCCTTACGACTCGTGGACTTATCAATGAATCCGAAGCTGAACGATTTCTTTCTCCCGCACTTGAAGAAATCCATGATCCGTATTTGATGGATGGCATGGACAAGGCTACGGAGAGAGTTTGTAAGGCCATAGCGAACGGTGAAACCATTTGGGTTCACGGTGACTATGATGTGGATGGAACCGCAAGCACAGCAATGATGCTCCTCTTCCTGAGAGAGATAGGGGGAGATGTACGATATTTTGTTCCTGACAGACAAGGCGAAGGGTATGGTCTTTCTCATCAAAGCATAGCGAAAGCCAAAGAAGCCGGTGCAACACTACTTATTGCCGTTGATTGCGGAATCACCTCGGTTGAACCTGTTGAGTATGCCAAATCATTCGGAATAGACACCATCATCTGCGATCATCATGAGCCTGCTGAGGAGCTTCCACAGGCCTATGCAATTCTGGATCCGCTGAAACCCGAATGTTCCTATCCTTTTAAACATTTGTCTGCATGTGGGGTTGCATTCAAATTGATCCAAGGAATTTGCATCGCACTCAATAAACCGGACATTCCATTTTCTTATCTTGATTTTGTGGCTGTTTCATCGGCGGCCGACATCGTGGCTCTTACCGGTGAAAATCGCATTCTCGTGCATTATGGTTTGGAGCGCCTGAACAATAATCCTCGTCCCGGTTTTCAAGGGCTGCTTGATTGCGCTGACATGCGTCCCGGAAATCTCACAACTTCCAATATCATTTTTGGCATCGCGCCTCGCATCAATGCCGCCGGAAGATTGGGTGATGCCGGAAGAGCGGTGGACATGATGATAGCCAATGATGAGTATACCGCATTTTCAATTGCGCAAATGCTCGAGAGTGATAATCGCCGTCGCAGACAATTGGATGAATTCACATTTGACCAAGCGAGCAAGGAAGCAGACAAATTATTGGCTGAGAAAGAACGCCATTCACTTGTTGTATACAAACAGGGTTGGCATGCAGGTGTCATCGGTATTGTTGCATCACGCTTGGTGGAACGCTTTCATCTTCCCACAATACTTCTTACATCGCTTGACAAACACGCAAAAGGCTCGGCAAGAAGCATCCGCAATTTCGACATACACAGCGCATTGAAGGAATGTGAGCATTTATTGCTGGAATTCGGTGGACATAAACATGCGGCCGGCGTGACGCTTAGGGAAGAAGACATTCCTGAGCTTCGTGAATCAATTGATGCTATTGCTCATCGTGACATCACATCCGAAATGTTGATACCGGAAATCGTCGTTGATTCCGAATTGCAACTCAGTGAATTGTCTCCACGATTCTTGGAAGTTCTCAGACGCTTCGCACCATTCGGTTATGCAAATTCAAAACCAATGTTCTATGCTCGCAATGTGCGATCCGCCAATGGTGTGAAAATCATAGGTGGGAATCATATCAAATTGCGCACCGTGCAATCCAACTTCGCCATCGATGCAATCGGATTCAATCTTGCGCATAAAATCAAATATTGCAGCAATGGGAAGCCCTTTTCCATATGCTTCAATTTGGAAGAAAATGCACAGAATGGCTCAAATGCTCCCCAGCTTTCCATAAAGGACATTCGTCCTGAAGAGTGATCAGCGCTTGAATTTAAGCCATAGATCTTTGATTGATAATTCATTGTTCATGATGAATGTCAATGCCAAACCGATAAACCCCGTCACATAAATCCCGAACCATCCTCCCACTTCGGCAGAAATCAAATCTCTGTCAGCCAATTTCTCTCCACCAATCAAACATGCCCAAAAAATCACATAAAATATCAAACTGATGGCCGCACTGATGCCAAAATTTCCTCTTTTGCTCATCATGCCGAGCGGACATCCAATGAATACGAAAACCAAGCAAGCACAAGGGATGGAATACTTTTTGTAAATCTCAACCAGATATGCTTTTTTCTTTTTTTGCTGTTCGGAAGCCTGAAACAAATCCGATTCCAAGGGAGACCTCAACATGGAGAGTTGATTCATCACGCGTTGTTGAATCTCATCCTTGGTGAGTGTCTTGCCTTTCACGGGTGATAGCGTCATCTCTGATAAATCACCCGGAATGCGAGCATGAATCACTTCTGCATAATGATCATGCATCAATGTATCAATTCGTTTTTGCGTGACATTCAGGGAAAGTTCCGTTTCTCTGACAATCGCCTGCATATCGGCAATCGACATTTCACGATCTCCCCGTGATCCCGGATTCACATCGGATTGCTGAAACAAAAAATCCCGAGCCGATATGGAAATCACATGTTTGCTGAAACGCATGATGCGAAAATCCGATCGCTTCTGTTTTTGCAATTGATGCACCTCACCATTGCGAAGCGTGACGATTACTCGAGAATAATCAGAAGAAAACTTGATGGCACCCGTATCGGCAGAAAGCACATTTGTTCTTGAGGTGAGACCATTATCATAAATCGTGACTCCATACATCGCACCGCTTGAGGTATCCACCTTGCGAGCAAGAATCGTATATCCCTCCAACTGCGTGATGAAACGGCCGGCCTCAATGGCAAATGTCGGTTTTTTGCGCTGAATGTCCTGCATGAGGATTTTGAAACGATGATTTGATTCCGGAAGGATGGTGTCATTGAACCAATAGACACCGTAAAACAATCCGCCACCAACAAGTATGATGGGCATCATCATGCGCCAAAGACTGCGTCCACCGGATTTGATGATGGTGGTTTCATGCGCACCGGACATGCTACCAAAAGCCATCAATGTGGAGAAGAGAACGCCCATTGGTATGGCTAGAACAATCATCCAAGACAAACTCAGCATGATCACTTGCAAGATGATCGCATTGTCGAGTCCTTTTCCGATGAGTTTATCCAGATTATTCATCAAAAACTGCAAAAGAAAAAGAAACATCACGGTCAAAGTTCCAAATAGGAATGGACCGATATGCAGTCTGAGAATATAGAGAGAAATGAGCATGATTCCGTGCAATTCAATCTTAATCGAGGAAAAGATACGGTTTCCACGCTTCATCCACTTTGCCCATGAAATTTTTCAGGAAAGTGACATGATGCGGTTTGCGTGGTTGCTTTGCAAGTTTCAAACCGGCCTCCTCGGGAGTTTGATTGCCTTTGCGATTATTGCATTTGATGCATGCGGTCACCAAGTTGTCCCAGGTGTCCATGCCACCGCGCGAACGGGGAATCACATGGTCCAAAGTGAGTGGAGGAGTGGTTTTACCACAGTATTGACATTGATGATTGTCTCTTCGAAGAATATTTCTACGCGATAATTCTATGTGTTTGAATCGAACGCGAATATATGAAGAGAGCCGAATCACACTGGGATACGGAAATGTTTCATTCACGGACCGAAGCACGCGGTCTTGCCTTTCCGCCACGAGATCTGCCTTTAAGAGATAGATTAGCAAAAAAGCTTTCTTGGCACTACAAACACTGATTGGTTCATAACTCTGATTCAGTACGAGAACTCGATTTGCAAGTGAAGGTGAATTGGGCTGTTGCACACTCTCTTGATCTTCATCCTGAATGAAAGAGGCCTTTTGAGATCCATATGTGGAGTTTTTACTGAATGTTCCCTCGGCTTGAAAAAAGTTGTTAAGTCAATGATGCGAATATACCACAGAAACCTGAATTCTCATGATGTTCGCCGTGTCATCGTGAAATGGTAAATTTGAATATTCTTCTCAATTCCAAAGAGGTTGTTTCAACGCATGAAGCCAGTCATCATAGCAATTGTCGCCATGCTTGTTTTTGGGGGATGTTCAAGCACGAAATTGGCATTGCCTGAATATATCCCCATATTCACACCTCAGAAAGCTTCACAGGTGTTGCAGATTCCGTATCCCATTCTACTCCTACATGGTCTTGGGCAAAAAGCGTCTGTCTGGGACAAAGATGCCATTGAATTCTATGAAGATGATTTGGGCCTGCATCATGCCGGTATATTGAGGCCTTCCAAAAAGGGAATCGCTCTGGATAAGAAAGGCTCCAAATCCTATATGGATTTTTTTACCGTGCAATTCAGCAATCCCGTTGATTCGGTTGAAGGTTGGTCCAAAGAATTGGAGCAATGCATTCAATTTGTTCGTGAAAAAACAGGTGCGGACAAAGTGATACTCATCGGTTATAGCATGGGCGGACTTACGGCAAGACATTATCTCACGAAACATGTGAAAGATCATCATGTGCAAAGACTCATCACGATCGGTTCTCCACATCAGGGTTCCGCCTATGCAAAAGTGTATAATTGGAAAACCGCTGTGAATGCATCCTTGCGGGATGGAAAAGAAAGCATCTTCAAACCAATCATAGAGCAAGCACAGGAATTGATTCGAAAGGCTGAAAGAGATGTACCATTCGATTCACCCGCAGTGCGCGATCTTCGCAGGCCACAAGATGGCGGTTGGTTCATTGAGAAGTCCGGAAACAGAGAACATCCATTGGATGTGGAATATATCAGCGTAATCGGCGATGTGGACATCATGAAGGAATTGTCTGCATTGAATCAATCAGGAGCAAAAGAACTGCTCAGACGCATCATGGGTTTTCTTGGAATGGGTGTGGAATCTCTCTTTGAAGGTGGTGACGGCGTGGTGAGTGCCAGTAGCCAAAACATCAATGAATTGCCATGGTTTAGATCTCAACCCGGCAGACAAAGAATTTCTCAAACGATAAAGTTGTCATCAGTGCATGAAGAACATCTTCGGAATAGCAATGAGATTCAGAAATTATCGCTTGAAGATCAACCCGAGTTCAAAGGTGCTGAATTCTTTCGTGATGAATCAGGAAGTCAATTGTTTCTCGTGATTGAATACACGGACTATTTACCCAAACATGAATGCACGGTCAGCATTGATTTCAAGCAATCCGGAACAACGAAGCACAGCATAGTCTCCCCGAAGGACATCGCATTGGTGAAAACATCCACCGGTCTGGTGAAACAATGCGCCATTTCCATTCCAAGCGGAATCAATGTCTCTTCTCCAATGGATTGTTCGATCACGATCAAAAATGCATTCGGCAGACAATGTTCCGCAATCAAATCATGGAGGGGAGCATGAACCATTTGTGGTCACCCTGGAGATCGACATATATCGATTCCTTTTCCGATGCGAATAAGGGTAGTGAGTGTTTTTTGTGTGATGCTTCAAAGCCGGAAGCGCTTGATCCACTTCTCATTGGAGAGAGCAAGCACTCAATCATCATCATGAATCGCTATCCGTATAATGCCGGACATGTTTTGCTTTCTCCGAAAAGACATTGTGCTGACATGCTCATGCTGAGCAAAGAGGAATATCTTGATTTGATGCTCTTGACAAGATTGATGCAATCTGTATTGGTTGCAACCTATGCTCCGCATGGATTCAATATCGGAGTGAATCTTGGTGAAGCGGGAGGCGCTGGTGTTCCCGGTCATGTGCATGTGCATATCGTACCCCGCTGGAATGGCGACACGAATTTTATGTCCACCGTGGCCGATGCAAAAGTCATTTCATCATCCATGGAAAAAATCGTGACTGAACTCAAAGCGAATTTCTTGAAGATCATGCAATCGATGGATCCCGATCGCGGGACGGCATTATGAAATCAGGACAACGCATTCAAGCGAAAAGATCGCTCGGACAGAATTTTCTGACCGACAAAAACAAGGCTTCTCAAATCGCCGGTTTGATGGAAGCTTCTTCGCAAGACATGATCCTTGAAATTGGTCCCGGTTGCGGAGATCTTACCGAGTTTTTGCTAAGAACCGGTGCAAAGGTGCATGCAATAGAATTGGATGAGCGTGCAATTGATTCATTGCATGATCTCTTTGATGATGAACCTCGATTTTCGGTGCAACATGGAGATATATTGAAATTCAATCTTCGTGAATATGCATTGCATGTATTGCAATCAAGTCCTGATCAAACCAAACTCAAAGTTGCCGGAAATATTCCGTATTATATCACATCCGATATTCTCTTTCAGCTTTTTGAACATGCAGATGTTCTGGACCGAGCTGTGATCATGATGCAGAAAGAAGTTGCTGAACGCATTTGCGCACAGCCAAGAACCAAAGCATATGGCATACTCAGCATTGCCGCACGCTTTGTATCTTCTCCGAAGATTGCGCTCAAAGTTCCATCCGGATGTTTCAACCCGAGGCCATCGGTGGATTCAGCCGTTGTGGTATTTGATTTTTCCAAGGCGAGCATTTCCATGGAGGATTTTGCGATGGTACATCCAATCGTGAGAACTGCTTTTGGTCAAAGAAGAAAAATGCTCTCCAATGCACTTCATCAGTATATCAATGCATATGGGAAGCCTCTCCCCGATGAGATTCAAGCACTGATGAGTAAGCGAGCCGAAGAATTGCTCCCTGAACAATTCCTTGCATTGGCACGGTGTTTTTCACAATCATGAATAGCAAGACCAAATGACAACACAACCATTCATGCGATTCAAACTACGGGATATTCTTCTGGGTGCCGATTGGTATTTTCTCGGTATGATTGCAATCTATACGATGGCACTCGCAATCTATCATGAGCGAATTCCGAATGCGGGTATCTTGTTCATGCAAAATCTCTTATTGACAATCACCATCATCAGCATTGCAACTTTAGGTAGATACAAATCAGGGAATCTCTTTGTAACCATTCACCGCTATTATCATTTGCCGATCATATATGTGATTTTCATGCAGGTGTTTGTGTATATCAGCGTATTGAATCCTCATGACTATGATCAAGTTCTGGCAGAATGGGATCGAGCACTTTTCGGGATGAATCCAACCGAGTATATGCAAAGATTGGCTTTCCCTGCATTGACAGAATTTTTGCAGATAGCATATGTGCTATTTTATTTTCATGCATTTGCACAATCCATTGAACTCAATCTTCGGGGTTTATATGAAGAAGCTGAAACAGTCACCAGGACGATCGTCTTCGGATTTCTTCTTTCCTATCTAGCTTATCTGTTCATGCCGGCCATAGGTCCACGGTTCACCGTACATGAGTATGCTTCCATCTCCGGTGATCTCCCCGGATTATGGCTGACTGATGCCTTAAGAGTCATTATTGACACAGGAGATGGATTTCGAGACAAAGCACTTGCCCCTGCATTGCAAATGCATCGCAATTGCATGCCCAGCGGACATACAATGATGACACTCATGAACATGATTCTTGCATTCCGTTTCAGATCAAAGCTCAGATGGGTGTTTCTGATTATGGGGTTCAGCCTGATCTTTGCCACAGTTTACCTTAGATATCACTATGTTGTGGATGTAATTGCAGGAATCATCCTTGCTTTTGTGGCTCTGGGGTTGGAATCCCGGCTTCATTCATTCCTTCGATCAAGAAATATGGTTAAAAAAGTTTCATTGGATTAAACCGAGTACATTATCTTGTTGTCTGAATACACAGAGATCTCACAATATGTAACACTATTTTTCGGAGTTCGGTTATGCGTACAATGATGATTGCGATGTTGGTCGTACTTGGTATGACACTCTCTGCATCGGCACAGGATAAAGATCAAATCAAAGAAAGAATGAATGCCGGCAAAGAGCAAGTAAAAGCAGGAGTGACTGTTGTCAAGTCTGCAAAAGAACAAGCTCGCCAATTGCGTGAGCAAGTGAAATCAGGTCAAATGACCAAAGAAGAAGCAAAAGCTCAGATGCAACAAATGAAAGATCAAGTTCGCGCTGCGAAAGATCAAATCAAATCCGGCAAAGAAGTCATCAGAGATGGTCGCCGTGAATTGCGTCAAATGAAGAGAGCCGGCAAACCATGAGTTTGATGTCTCATACTTCAAGAATTCATACACTCCTCATCATGATCATGATGGGGAGTGTTCTTGTTTTTATGCCAATGCAATCTCAAGATTTGCCAGCTGATTCCGATGACATGTTCGAAATAGAAATCATGGAGGATTCACTCGATGCATATCTTGATGATTCTCTCGATATTCTCCTTGAAGATTCTTTGATGTTTGAAGAAGAGTATGAGGAAGTGCTTCCTTGGACATTGAGCACGGGGCTATCTCTCAGAAATAGACAAGTTCAAAACGGTGTTGACTTGAGTGGCAGTCAAGGACTCCTATCTCTTGGCATGGATCTGTCTCATGAAGGCGGTTTCTTATGTGGATTCGATGCTGCGCGAAGAGTCGGAGATTCACCCGGACCTCAAGGATGGAATGCCCGACTGGGATATCAATATTCTGCCGCTGATTGGCTAGATCTTTCCGCACAATTCACTCGATTCGGATATCCTTCCGATACGATCAATCCCGTTGCGGGTATTCCGAACATGTTTTCTTTGAGTGCCACGGCATTTGCTTCAGGATTGATGTTCGACTTGACTTATGATCGCATGTTTGGTCCGGTTTCCGAAACCATCAATTATCTCTCGGCAACAATCATGGCAATGACGCAATGGAGAAATCTGCGCATTACTCCGATTGCATCGATTGTTGGTACTCGATATACGATCGCGACCAAGCGTTTGCTGATCAATAGACCCGGTAAATTGCAAACGGTATCCGGTATTGCCATGACTTCCCTTGGATGCGCACTGGCTTATGATCTTTCCAAACAATGGTCATTGACGGCCACGCCAATGTTGCTCTATACTCCCCAAAAAGACTTTTCCGCAAATGACATCCAAGCCACATTCGTGTTCGGCGTGAGACATATCCTTGAATTTTGATGACAATTCACTAATATCGGTCGTCAATTATTCGAGCAATTCATGTCCTCCATCATACGAATTCAAGATTTAAACTTCACGGAATATGTCACACCCGATGCAATTGAAAAGCGCATCGGTGACATTGCCATTGCATTGGATGAAAAATTCAAAGGAGTGGACTCCATCGTCACAATCGTAACATTGAAGGGGGCATTCATTTTTGCTGCGGATCTGGTGCGTAAGATGCATACACCAATGCGCATGGAAATGGTGAAAGCATCAAGTTATAAAGGAGGAACCGTGTCAACGGGGACGGTCGAACTCAGTGGATTTACCGAGGATTATGAAGGAAAACATGTATTGATCATCGAGGACATTGTGGATTCAGGGAGAACAATACATGCTTTGCAGGATGCTCTTCACGAAAAGCGCGTAGCTTCATGCACTATCACGGCTTTGTGTTCCAAGCCTTCTCAACATGACATTGACATTTCACAGGAATTGGTTGGATTTGAATTGCCACCTGTGTTCATTGTTGGTTATGGCTTGGATTATCAAGAAATGGGACGGGGTTTGCCCGGGATTTGGAGATGCATTGATTAAGGCGGAGTAACAATTCTCATTGAATCTTGTGGAGCTGCATCCTGTGGCAGTGAGATTTGCATCGAACCCGGCAATGGAGCATTGGCAGGCAATTGCAAAGGTTGATTTGGATTCAACTGAAGATTGTTCAGACCCGGCTTCCGATTTTTTATCTGTTCTTGCTGAGTGTTTACAGGTGCTGTAATCGTGCGCGAATTGTCTTTCGGAATTTGAGTTTCCACATTGGGTGTAGTGCTCCCTGAAGATGAATCAGCGGGAGGCGCAACGGTGGAATCAGGGATTGGTTTTCTGTCGATGATTTTTCCCGTCTTCACATCATAGATGCCACTTTTAAAGGCCAATCCAATTTCTACGCCGGCTCTTATATCCTTCGCATATTCCGATTGAGGATATCGTTCAACAAGCAATTGATAATAATACAATGCACTGTCTTGTTGCATGAGATTGTTTTCAAACATGTATCCGAGTGAGTACAAAGCTTTGGGGGCCAAAGGGGAATCTCGATATTCTTCGGCGATGCGATTGAACTGTCTTGCCGCAAGAATATAATTCGAGACATTTCTGAATCGAATGCCTGAAGAATACAGCTCTGCCAAAGTATCAATTGTCACTGCTTCCGTGAAACCCATGATTTGTCGGGCCTCGCGACCATATTCCGTTTTGCCATAATCATAAGCAAGAATCTCAAGCAATGAATCAGCAATGTCGGGTTGCTGTTTGCGAATCATTTTTTGATAACTGTATAAATATTGGGGACGATTTGTGTCTGTGATTCTCACTGTTTCATAGGCAAACTTATAGTACTGCAATGCAGAGTCGGAATTGTTGAGTTGATCATGAATGCGTGCAAGCTGATAATGTGCATAGCATAATTTAGCATTCATCGAATCAGGAAATTGTTGTGTGGAATCTTTGATCATGTTTTCCATGATGCTTTTTCCTTTTGCGAGCATTTCATGTTTTTGACTCCACTCTGTGATCAGTCCGAAATACTTTCCGGAAGCATCACTGACGGGAGACTTTACGGTTTTCGACTTAGCAAAAAAGTGTTTTGCTTCTTCGTATTTCCCTTGTTTGTACAATTGCATCGCATTCTCAAAATATGCAACGGGAACAGCCTGGAAACCTGCATATTTTTCTGATTCTTTTGCAAGATTATTGAACTCATCACGCTTGCCTTTGAGTCTGAGCATGCGAAGCCTCTGACCGAGAATGTCAGGTTTATATTCCTTGAAGTTTTCATTTCCATCCAAATCATCAAGGATTGCTTGCGCTTCTTCAAACTGTTTCATGTACATCAAGGAAGCAGCTTTGTATAATTCAGCTTCGAATTTTTGTGTGAGTTCCGGACTTTCATCAAGAACCAGCTCAAACTCTTTCAATGCTTTGTCGAATCTTCCGAGACGATAATACAAAGATGCAAGGTCCAATTGCCAGCGTGCTCGTATCTCTCCATCATCACTTTGTGCAATGGCTTGTCTATAAGGCCGGACGGCTTCATCTTCATTTGATTCAAAGATTGCTTGCTCTGCCATGAAGCGGAATGTTTCTGAAAGAATGTCATAGCGTTTTTTGAACCATGCGATATCTGCCGTACGGGAGAGCATGGTTTTTCCGAGTGCATATTTTCTCTGAATCAAATAGATTTTGGAGAGTAGCAAATGGGCATCGGGAGACAATTCTCCAAGAGGAAATTTATCAATCAATTCAGAACATTTAATCTCTGCGGAAACCCATTCACTTTGATAGAAGAATGATTTTGCCATCAAAAGAAGCGTTCCCTCAACATAATCAGATTTGGGATGTTGTTTGAGGATTTTTGAACCTTTGATGATCACCGAATCCAATTTTACTTTTACCGGTTGCAATCGAGATTGCTCAATCATGATGTCTTTCAAAAACTGAGGCAATTCCGATGGTTTGCCAAATCCGTCTTGTCCGAATCGCATTCCGCTGTCAACAGGAGTCAATACTCGTGGCTTTTGTCTGCGCATGATTTCCGTACCTTCGAAATCATATTCAGTTTCCCAAATCAACCGATCCATGTTATAGTATGTGTTGAAATATGTGGTGAAATTGTCATAGGTATGACAGCCACCTAGGAACAATCCTAAAAACAGGATGATGTGCAAGAATGTGAATTTTTTCATCGTACCCCCGAATAACGATATTTAACCCCGGCCGGAAAAGGCGTGGTCAGACGGAAATCTTCGAAACCGCTATTGTCGACAAATGTGAATTGCCTTTGATCCTGATATATCCATCTGGCAAATGTTCTGCCATCGGATCCACGAGGTGTGCGTTCCACTTGAGCGGGTTGTCCGAAAATGATATAGACCATTCCCATGTCCGTCATCCAACCTTCCGTATATGATCTAAAATTCTTGTTCGCAAAATCAATTCTCCCATAATAGTCTTCGAAGGCTTCATTTCGTGAAGTTGATGGATTGGGATCATAAGATTTCCAAAATTCCTCGAAGAGCATACGCTTTATATCATCATCTTCGCCTTCATTGATATGATCTATTTCGGCTTGAGTTGCTATGAATCGTAATTGCCGAATGGCTTTTTTGAGATCTTGATATACTATGCCACCAATCGTTTTTTCAATGGTGAGCGTTCGTATGGAACGAGTGAGTTCTTTATCAATGGAATCACCTTTCAAAGTATGTGCCATGACTATGAGAGAATATGATCCTGTTCGCAATATCGGCAATTGTTTCACCGGAATGTATATGTGTTGTGATTCAGCCCTTCCCGCCGAATAGGTGACGGGGGATGATTTCACGAATGTTTCATCTTGATCTTCATCCATGATTGCATAAGAAATACCGATGACATCATCCTTCTGAGCTCCAAGATGATAGAGTTCCACATAGAGGAAGAATCCGTCATTCAATACGGCAACATTATTCGACAAA
>JBJTFZ010000224.1:0-3245 GCA_046093685.1 bacterium | reverse complement strand
GATCCGTCATGAATACGGTGTCTTCACCACATGACACTTCTTGGGGTCCGACCCAAGCTTTTGCAATCGGTGTAAAACTTGTATCAATCATTGGAGATTCCCACACACTTCCATTTCCGGCAACACGAAGTTTTCCATCTCGGAAAAATGGCAATGCAAGATTCACACTCATACCCGCAGGATATCCTTCATTGAATAATTCCCACTCAGTCAGTGTTGCAGTGCGATAATATACTTTACCTGTTTTCGCATTCTTCGCATTCGTAAAGAGATAAGCGATGTCTTTGCCGTTTTTATCGGGTTGAATCACAGTACATTTAAGATATTCTGAAATCGTTCCCGTAAAATCAGACCATGTATCACCACCATCGGTTGAGCGAAACACTTTACCGATGTCTGCGCTCCATGTGCCATTGGAAAATGTGGCATAAACCACATTGCCATTGGTCGGCGATACCGAAATATGTGTTCTTCCTTTCCATGCATTCGTTCCATTTGGTGTGGCATATAATGATGGTTTGGCTTTCCATGTTTTTCCAAGATCATCACTGCGATAGATACCTTCATTCACGATATCGGCATAGATGATTGGATCTTTTTCAGCATAACTGATTTGCATGAATCGAACGGGATTGTCGAATGCATGTAATAAGTCCCATGTGGAACCTGCGTCTTTCGACATCCAGAAACCTTTGCCTTCGCCTACAAAAACGGTTGTGCTATAATCAGGATGATGCAAGAGATTTCCTCTTCTTCCACCATATTCTTCCATGTTTGGGAATTTGCTGTAAATAAATCTTCCTTCAGGTTTTCCTGTTGCCGTTTTTGGTAATATCCAACCATTGCCCAAATCATTGAATGCAACATGTCGTTCTTTTTGATGCAGTACCCAACCCGTCGGTGACTCAGCACCACCCATGCGCAATGACTTGGGTTGATACATATCCGAAATGGCTGTATTGCCATTATGATAACGACCACCAATGATGATATCTTCAGTCCATCCTTGATCAAATCCCCAGAAATCAGATCCAACGATTCCATTGTTTCTTGCGAATGCATTATTGGGGCTTGCGAATGCATCGGTTGATAATGTCAAGCCACCATCAGTGGAAATCCAGAAATCACCATTCGGCATGAGCTTCATGTCTTGCTGATCCGGGTGCACAGGAATATTTCCGCCATATCCACCAATGATACTGAATGTAGATCCACCATTTGTTGATTTGTATAATGATGCTGTTCCTGTAAACAAGAGATTGGAATCCTTTGGAGAAACTTCTAATACCAAGTCGAAATATCCTTGCCAATTGTCCATCGGCATTTCTGTTGTTTTTCCTTTTCTCACTGTTGTCCATTGAGGAGTTGTGCCACCAACTCTGCCTTTCAATAAATGTGGAATATCATCAGAAGAAAGCAAAATTGCATACATGATTCCGGGATTGGCACGTGTCATGGCAAGCAAACCGCCAGAGCGCTCAACAATATCCGCCGGAAAAGCAGTTTGAATCGTGAATGTTTTTCCGCCATCTGTGCTTTGCACCAATCGGAAATTGGTATTCTCCTTTACAAGTGCATAGACATTGTTTGAATTACCCGGTGTGAATTCAATGTCATAAGCAGGCATGCTCCAGACTTTTGTCCATGTTGCACCTTGATTTTCAGAACGGAATACTCCCTCGGGAGCAGCAGCAATCATGATGGCAGGATTCTTTGGGTCGATTTTCAAACGATCTGCTCCAAAGCGCTCAGTCAGCATTGCTTTCCATGTTTTGCCACCATCTGTTGTTGCATGAAGCTGCTTTCCTCCACTCACAAATGCGATATCAGGATTCGTCGGATGAATCGCGACTGCTGTGATACCACCACCGAAATAATAGTCTCTTCCGGCTTGAGTCCAATTCAACCCTTTGTCAGTGGTCTTAGCAACAAAACCTGTTTCGGTACCGGCATACAGAATGGAAGAATTGGATTCGGATACATCGAAAGCATAAATGTTCACTTGCCATGGACATGACTTTGGTGCAGTGGCAGAGCCGGATTCATTGAGCCAGAATGTTTCTTTCGGACCCCAAAATGACCAATTGCCTTTTCCGGCCAAACCGGCTTCTTTCTTTGATTCGCGTGGTATAATTTCCTTTGCAGGAAGATGAACAATGCCTTGTTCATCGGTATAATCCATAACAAGATTCAACCATTGTTTTGCATATCGTATGATGGCACTATGTGCATTGGGATTAATGCGCGAATATTCCACCAATCCTTTGCGAACTTTTTCTGCATTGGCTGGATAAACATACAATTCCTTAGCCCAATCAGGATATGAGGAGTCAAAACTTGGTTTGTGACTTTTGATGATGCCGGGAATGTTTTCATCATAAGGCGTGTATTGACTGATGATTTGAGCATGTACATTGATGCCAAAAACAAGGAAAAGAAATAGGGCTATTGATTTCATACTGTATCTAAAGATTAATAAAGCGAAGCGCAAAATACGCATGGAATTGATTGTATTCAATTGTGGAAACCTAGTTTCATACAAAACCTTGATTTTTCGTAGATTTACATCATTCACAATTTATGGGATAAGCGTATGCAAGCACACTCTTTACACGGCTTCTTTCTCAATTCCGCACATACATTGAGAGGATTGGATCAGCCATTCCTCATGAAAAAAGTCCAAGGCGCATATACAAATATCAGCTTTGGTGAAGTTCTTTCCTCGATCGATGCCATTGCATCGGCTTTGCATGACATGGGTTTACGCAAAGGCGATCGCGTGGCATTCATTCTGGAAAATTCTCCGGAATACATTTTGTTCGATCAGGCATGTTTGAAATTGGGTTTGGTGAATGCATCGCTCTATCCAACATTGTCCGAATCCGAAATCGAGTATATTCTGAAAGACAGTGAATCAAAAGCAATTTTGGTTGGTACGCCTTTTCTTCTCCGCAGAATTTTGGGCATTGATGAACGAGGCACATCCCTTCAACATATCTTTACAGTCTTCGATACGGAATCTCAAGGTAAAGTAATCAGTGCGAAGAATGTCATTGAACATGGCAAACAGAAACACTCTGACTATGCTTCAACGATCCAAGACATCTTCAATTCGGTTCATGAACATGATCTTGCTTCATTGATTTATACTTCAGGCACAACAGGAGTTCCAAAAGGCGTGATGCTTAGTCATGGTAATTTCATGAGTAATGCAAAAGCAGCTAAAACAATCGTGAGCAATATCG
>JBJTFZ010000223.1:0-3375 GCA_046093685.1 bacterium | reverse complement strand
GATATAAATATGTCCTATGTTCCCAAGAGCTGTTGCTCTTCCATTATTATCTTCCAATTCTTCGAAAACATTCAGAGCATCATGATAATAACGCAAAGCATTCGTATAATCGTTGTTTTCTTCGTAAATCAGACCGATATTACCAATTGTGCTTGCAACAACTCTTTTATCGGCTATTCTATAATTTATTTCCAATGCTTTTAACAGATATTCTAGTGCATTCTCATTTTGAGAAAAACTCCGACTTACCACTCCCAGTTGCATTAATGCCCTTGCTTCAAGACTTTGATCAGGTATAGATTGCGAAATTGAAAGTGATTCTTCTAGGTATGGAAATGCATCTTCTGAATACCCTCTTCTCCATAATGATTCTGATAGCATTAAGAGGGTTCTACATTGCAAGACAGGGTGTTCTGCGATCTTTGATTCACTTAATAAGGATTTTGCAAGTAATTCAGATTCATGATATGCATTACCTGTGTTAAAGATCTGCTCCAATTTCTGAATCTTTTTTTCCAAAGTATCATGTGACATATTCTCACCTTGCTGTTATTTGGTGGAATCAGAATTCAGTATCCACTTTAATCTATGCTATCTTTTAGATAGATGTCCGGCAATGCTTTTCTCCCCGCATAGCCTTCCATGAATCCATGATAATGTGTGATGGAGTCTTCATCGCTTCTCCAGCAGAGAAGCACTTCGCGTCCTTCAATGATTGCGGGAAAATCAACGAGCCCAATATTGAAATTCCAGTCTTTATATTCACAACCAAGTTCCTCGAGTTCTGCATGCAATTCTTTCAGCGTATCAGAAAAGGCCATGCATGTTTCATCTTTGCGCGGGTCTTCTCCTGTTTGCATCAGTTCCGTGATACGAGTTCGTAATTGAGATCCGATGCGAAGAATATCGTTAACGATGCTGCGTACGAGTGGCAATGTGCGATTGGCTTCTTCGGGAGTGAAATACTTGATTTCCTGCATATCAATTCCGATGTGGTTTGGCTAGTACAGGTGCATTTGGTTTTACTAATGATGCACCGCTGATGATGAGAGAATCTCCTATGGAGAGACCTTTCACGATCTCAAGAGAAGTATTGGTACGCATGCCTGTTGTGATTGGTTGTGGGATGGCTTTGCCATTGCGCAAGACAAAGACTCGCAAACCTCGGATATCGGGAACGGCGGCTTCTGTTGAAATCAAAATTGTTGGTTCCGGTTTGGACATTGGAAGAATAATTTCGGCAAATGCCCCGGCCTTGAACATGTTTTGCGCATTCTTATGTAAAGCCACGATTCCGATTGTTCTCGTTGTATTGTCTATCATAGGATTGATTGCATGAATGAACGCTTCGTGAAGTATTGAATCTCCTGCTTGTCGAAATTGAATTGTCATACCCTTTTTGAGATTGATTCCATATCGCTCGGGAATGGATGCTTCGATTCGAATGGGTTGTGTATTGACAAGTTCGGTAATCACCGATCCGGGTGAAACATAACTCCCTCTGCTCAATTGCTTGATGCCGACTGTTCCGGCAAAAGGAGCCTTGATGATTGTTTTTGCAATGGCTGCTTTTACCACTGCAATATCTGCAAGCAATGTAGTGACGGTATTTTCGGCGCGTTCAAACAATTCTTTACTTGTTCCACCACCTTGCAATAATGATTGTTCGCGTTTAGCATTTGTTTCGGCGAGTGCAAGTAATGCCTTGAGTTTTGTCAATTGTGCTTGCAATTCTGAATCATCTAGTCTTGCCAAGATTTGTCCTTGAGAGACTTTTGCACCTTCAGTGAAGGAAACACTGATAATTCTTCCTGCTATCTCCGGCGCGATGCGAACCATGTCATGAGGTGCAAGACTTCCCGTCGCGATGATTGATCGAGTGAACAATGTATCACGAACGATTGCATATGTAACTGCTGTCGGTGTTTTGGGTCCGCCTGCCGGACCTTTCGGTTTTGTCTTGCTTGCCGGCTTGAAGATAATGACCAAACCAAGAAGCACTATTGCGCCGATGATGATGAGAATGCGTTTCACGATGCATTTCCTTTTGCGATTGCAATGCCCAATTCGCCGAGTTGCGCATTCGCAACCGGACTTGGACATTGTTCCATCAATGCGAGCGCGCTCGTTGTTTTTGGGAATGCGATCACATCGCGAATATTCTCGGTGCCGGAGAGCAACATGGACAAGCGATCGAAACCGAATGCGATTCCGCCATGTGGGGGAGCGCCATATTGCAATGCACTGAGTAAAAATCCGAATTTGGTTTCTGCTTCTTCACGCGTGAATCCAAGCAAATCGAACATGCGTTGTTGAACTTCATTTTGATGAATACGGATGCTTCCACCGGCAACTTCATAGCCATTGATCACAAGATCATGTGCTTTTGCTCGAGCTTTTTCAGGAGCTTCATCAAGGAGATGCACATCCTCATTCATTGGAGCGGTAAATGGATGATGTCTTGCGATATAGCGATTCTCTTCAGGTGAATATTCAAGAAGAGGGAATTCGGTGATCCAAGAAAAGGAGAATGAATCTTTCACTGTTTCCATGATGCCGGAACGACGTGCGATTTCGAGTCGAAGAGCGCCTGCGATGGTACATGCGCGTTCCCATTCACCGACTGTGATGAGCACGAGATCGCCATGTTCGACTTCAAGTTCATTCTTGATGGAATTAATATGGTCTTCACTCAAGAATTTCAGTATCGGTGATTGTATTTCTCCTTCGGCAGACCATTTCAGATAGGCGAGTCCACCTGCTCCATATTTTTTGGCATATTCAGTGATTTCATCCAATTGTTTTCTAGAAAATGCACCACATCCTTTTGCATTGAGCGCAATGATGGACCCTTCTTTCAATGCCAGCGCATCATTGAATACTTTGAATTCAGTATTGTTTACGATGGAAGTGATATTCTTGAGTTCGAGCCCAAAACGCAGATCGGGTTTATCGCTACCGAAGCGTGACATTGCCTCATGAAAACTCATGCGAGGAAATGTTTCCGGAATATCCAGTCCAAGAATTTCTTTCCATGTCATGCGTATGAAGTGCTCGGTTAAAGCGATGATATTGTCTTGTTCGATAAAAGACATTTCGACATCGATTTGGGTGAATTCTGGTTGTCTATCGGCGCGCAAATCCTCGTCGCGGAAGCATTTCACGATTTGCATATAGCGATCAAATCCAGCCACCATCAAGAGTTGTTTATACAATTGCGGTGATTGTGGAAGCGCATAGAACATGCCATTATGTACGCGACTTGGCACGAGATAATCGCGAGCACCTTCGGGAGTGGATTTCGTGAGAATTGGTGTTTCCACTTCGAGAAAATCATTCTCTGCAAAAAAGCGATGCGTGATTTGATAGAGTTTA
>JBJTFZ010000222.1:0-2247 GCA_046093685.1 bacterium | reverse complement strand
GTGAAGTATATACCATTCATTTGGCTTAAGTTGATTTCCGGCGAATCTCCCTGTGTGCCTCTTTTGTGGTACAGATAAAGAACCTGACCGGGTATAGCATTTTGAGGAAGCGTAATTTTATCAATGACTTGATCATTATTGCTTTGAATAACAATCAAAGAATGAACATTCTGAATAGCCAATGTATTTGTTGATTGTATTGTATCCGTCAAAACCGATGGAGAATGTGAAATGCTATATGGTGTTGCCATTGTACCATTTCCTGTAACTGAAATGTTTCTACCAGCATTTATTTTCGTTTCAGAACCATCTGTTATGGGTTTTTTTGTAAGATCTTCATAACTCTTATCCCAAGCTTTGAATATCGGATCTGTTTCTGTAACAATTGCCGAATCCCATTTGCTTAAGTGTTCTTCCGTGACATTAGCCAATACCGATGCCATGAAAACAGGATCTGTTTCCTCACCGCGAGCAGTGTTCCAGCGTGCAGTGTCTTGTGAAGTTATTGATGCTGCCACCGAAGCAGAGAAAAGGGGATCTTTTTCATGTTTTACCGAATCAGATATCATCGCTTTGTTTGCATGGATCGCATAGGGTACTGTTAGAATCTGGCTTACGGAAGTGATGCCATATTCTGTTCCACCTTGTGGATCTGTTTCTGTGCGGAGAAAATAAGGTCCGTCAGACCAATCAATGGTTTGGAATGTACCTAATAATGGAGTTCCTGCACCAATCTGCAATGACAATAATCCATTGGCATTTGTTTTTGCTGAATGTCTTTCAACATAAGCGGGAGATCCGAATTCAGACAATTTCAAAATGCTGATTCGCACCGTCACCGTGCTGTTAATGACCAAGCCTTGACTACCATTGCGAATGACAGCCTGATAGGACATTGTCTTTGGTACATCTAGGGAGAACATTGAATGTGACATAGTGATACATGCAACAATCAATGAGATGAACAATGTAAATGATTTCATGATTCTTCCTTTATATGCTGTTAATGCTTGATAATCGAATATGAAGCGATGCTTCTGCCTTGCGCGTCAACTCTCAAAGAATATGTACCTGCAGAATATCTCGACAAGGTAAATATAAATTCATGATGGTCAGTGTGAATCATCTCCAAAATGGTCCCGGACAAGTCAATGAGCGTCAAAACAAATGGACCGGACAATGCATCGGATATGGAAACTTTTACATGCTCAAATGTTGGGTTTGGGTATGGTTCGGTTACAATTTCTTGTTCGTTTTTTTCAATGCCTACCGGAATTCTCACAATTTCAATCGGTACTTGAATTCCTTGCAGCACGGACCCCTTTGCCGTTGAGTCTGAAACTGTAATCAATTGTCCAACCGAGAAAGAAACAGAACCGAATCCCGTGGCAACATTGTCACCGGTTACAACAAAACCTTGTTGTGCAATACATACATTGCCAAGCATGATCATAAAGGGTGCAATGAACCATTTCATTGAGCAACTCTCACAATTAGTACACATATGTCAAGAATCAGCAATATCCGTGCCTAATTCATCTGTAGAATGGAAATTCTCTAAAGAGTAATAAGTGATTGCAGTATAGAGTGGTATTGATGTGGGATACTTATGAGAGAGATTTGGCACAGGGGATCATTATTCAATAGGTAGTTCCCATATCCCATCACTTCTGAACCAGATTAAGCTCTTTTGTTTTGGATTGTAAAAGGGGCAGGAATTGTATTCTTCATGTATTGAAGATTGTTTCAGGAGTTTTGTATCAGTTTCAAACACTTTGAATTGTTTGTCTCTTCCGATTCGAAATTTAAGAATGATGTTTTTGAATGATTCATTGACAATTCTGTTTCCTTTCAGAATCGGTTTTCTTCCTCCCACAACATACATGACATTATTGTTGAAGTCATATGCACCTTTTCCTTCAATGATCATACTTTCTTCATGTGGTCCGATGATTTGCGTAAAAGTATGCTGTTCATAATCATATAAGAATAGATCCCTCAGCCAGCACCAACTTCCCACATCATTGAATTGAGATATTCCATTTACACATTGTTGTTCCAATTGATCTCCGGAGCAATTGCCATATCCTGAAAGAACATATAGATGTGGTTTGTCCGGATGACCCAATATGAGATTTGCATGAGTTCTTTTAGGGGGATTGCAATTATCGATATTTGAGTGAACAGTGATCCAATTTCCCAAACTATCATACTCAAATGCCCAGTTTTTTACTTTGTATATTCCAT
>JBJTFZ010000221.1:0-11889 GCA_046093685.1 bacterium | reverse complement strand
GTCTATGTCTTCGACGATGATGTTGTTGTTCCACGGAAGATCAATGCGAGTGGACGAATGCAATATGTTTGATGTGCCATATACCAGACACATAATGCGGTAAATTACCTTTTCTATGGCTCAGAATCAACAAGAAAGACCTCTCAGGCCCCATCAATATCAAGTTGCATTGATGAGTTTGGAGAAGTGCTCATCGGTCAGTTCATATATTGAACTGCAGTATTGGCATACTAGCTCCCTCTGGCCTTCTGACTGCATGGAGCGCAATTCATCTTTTCCGAGCATGAGCAATTTACTCATGAATCGGTCCAAGGAGCATCTGCAATAGAAATCTACGGGGGTATTATTCACCACTTCAACTGGAAATGGCATGGCCTGACGCAATATTTCTTCAGGAGAATACCCGCTGTCCAATAATTCCTCAATCGGAGGCATTTCCTCGAGAGATCGCTGAACCTCCACAATGGCGGAAAGATCGGCACCCGGCATGGCTTGTACGATTATTCCCCCTGAATGAGTGATTTCGCCATCATCATTGATCGTTACTCCAAGATTGACTGCAGTGACTATTTGCTCGGACTGATCGAAATAGTATGATAAATCCGAAGCAATGTCTCCTCGAACAAGCTCCACGATTCCTGTGACAGGCTCTTGTTTTTCGTAGAGAATCTTTGATACTTTCAGGAATCCCTCGCCCAAGGCATCCTTCAAAGATTCGGGCAATGGTTGAGATTCATCGGTGACCACAAAACCACGAACCTCCCCCACTTGCATAGCTTCAGCAAATATCAATTTGACTCTTCCCGACCCTTCCGCTTGGACAATCACACGCTCCTCGCCTTTCAAAAACGAAGAAAGCAATACCGATGAGGTGAGCGTTTTTCCCAGCAAATATGAAAGAAGTGGGTCTAAATCATGCTTTGCACGAGCGGTTTCAGCAGTATTGGTGGTTTTTGCAACAGCAATGCGAAACATGCCATTGCCTGACATGGCACGAACAACTCGATCTCTATGCTGATATGTTTTTTTCAATTCATTCATGTGTCAGGTTTCCTCATTTCCTATAATTGGCATAATTCCTGCATTGATTCAGGGACATAGAGCATCTTTGGGATTTTCCATGCGTTTTTTTCTTTGTTTGATATTGATTGTGATTGGCATCCTTCCCGGTTGCCAGTCATTGCACATGTCCACCATGAATACTTCGAACCGGAAGACTTCATTTGACATTCCGGAATATCTCGAACCAATGAGAAAGACTGTGCTCTCTGAAGCAATTCGTTTTATTGGAACACCATATTGCTATGGCGGTAAAACACCATTCTGCACAGATTGTTCCGGTTTTATTGTGCAGGTATATCGCACAGTGGGGATTGCCACTCCTCGAACAGCGCATGAGCAATTTCTTTCATACTCTTCTGAAGATGTGATTCCCGAACCAGGAGATTTGCTCTTTTTTCGATATTCAGGAAAGGCCAATGTATCACATGTTGGAATCTATTTGGGTGAAGACATGATGATTCATGCTTCGGAGAAACGAGGAGTAGTGATCTCATCTCTGGAATACATGCGTTCATTCATTGTAGGATATGGCCGCATGCCAATTCATGAATTTTCTTCAAAATAGGCTATTGAACAAAAGCTCACCGCAGATGCAGTGTCCGGCTGATCCCACCATTGATATCCCAGCAATTCACTTGCCCTTGAATTCCGCATGCTTCGAAGCAGCATATAATTTGGCGAGCATCCGCAAATTCGAGAATGATCAAATGTACGAGCAATCACAGAGAAGAATTCACCGGGATCATGTGAACACAGTGCCTTCATTATTTCAGCATCATGGAGCGTGACATCGGATTTCAAAAGTTGGGCTTCATCGGCATCGCCGAATTTTCTTCCGATATGAGACAAATCACCACTGGAAACAAATAGAACATTTTTGCCTGTGGAAACACAATACTCTTGAATCAATCGCAGAAAATCCTCAATTCCTTCATCGCTTGGCTGATTCGGATTCACAAATCTGTCATGCATGCCATTTACAAGAATGGGAAGCAAAGAAAAGTTTTGAGCTCCATAAGCATACTGAAGAAGCAATAGAACCATTTCCACGGAATGATCATATCTATGCTGCGAATCATCTTTTGTCAAGGGATATTGTGCCGAAGCATAGATGTTCGCAATCAGCTCTTTGTCCGTTTGAGTGGTACCAAGCGGAGTCAGAAAATCTTTATCGGTCAAAATAAAACGCCCATCCCCACCATAATGTGAAGTTGCAAAAAGCACAATCAAATCCGGAACGGGACTTCCCTCCAAAGCTCTGAGAGCCGATGCATAAGCGATGGAACCTTCGGACAATTCCACATGAGGAATTATGATTCCTGACAATTTCGCGGGAGTTCTTTGAGGAAGTGTTTGCTTCAATTCATCAAGCATGGAAATAACGGATTCCCGATGCTCAGGATATACGGTTCCCAAACAAAATGGTTCACGCAGCGTTGAATCTTTAAATGCTTCATCAATGACGCTTTTTGTGTCGAAGTAGACATCATTCAAAAGGAAACATCTGTCACTCAATTGCATGATCACATCAAGAATGGATTCAGGATCCACCTGTCCATTATATGCAGACTCTGCAATTCCAAAACATGTTTGGTCCTCAGTTTTTTGCAAACAATCCAATATCCGCAAACCATGCAAAGCCAGAATGACCGGCGCTCTCGAATATCGAAGTGGATCATAAATCAAAAGATATTCATCTTCTCCATGAACATGTTTTCTGAGGGCGATGTCAGGTCTGATTTTAGGTAATGTTGAATAGATATTGTATTCCATGAATTCCCCTTCAAGAATGTTGTGTTACAGTTTGTTTATACAATTTTGCTTCCTCCACCCATTGATCTTTCTTTTCGATGAGCAATGTTCTTGCAGCGTCATGATCATTCGGTATCAAACCCTCTAGTATCGCTTCTTCAATCATGTGCTTGATATATCCGATTGCAGGCGATGGTTGCAATGAGCAAAGCGCCATGATTTCCTCTCCACGCACGGGTGATTGGAATGCTCTAAGTTGATCGCGTTCTCGAACATCCAATATTTTTTGATAGACTTTCTCATAATTTTTGAGATATCTTTCCGCCTTTTTGGAATTTTTGGTGGTGATGTCTGCTTTGCAAAGCTTGAACAAATCATCCAATGCATCGCCCGCATGAACGGCCAATCGACGAATTGCAGAATCAGTCACACCATCATCCACGAGAACCATAGGTCTTTGATGCAATCTAATCAATGTTTCAACATAACTCACATGTTCAAGTGGCAATTTCATTCTGCGAAATATTCCTGCTTGCCAACGAGCACCCAATTCTTCATGTCCATGAAATGTCCAACCTATTCCATCAATGAATTTTTTTGTCTTTGGCTTTGCGATATCGTGCATCAATGTGGCAAATCTCAACCAAACATTATCGGACATCTCACAGAGATTGTCAAGCACTTGAAGCGTGTGCAGAAACACGTCCTTATGCGCATAGCCATGATCACCGACCTGCATCAATTCAATTCCGGACAGCTTTTCCAATTCAGGAAATATATGTTTCAATAAACCTGTTTCATGCAAAATCTTCAGTCCGATGCTAGGCTTTTTCGTGTTCAATAAACTGATGAATTCATCACTGATGCGTTCTTGAGAGATAATGGAAATTCTGTCAGACATTGACTTCATTGCAGCAAGTGCATTTGGCTCTATGTCACATTCGAGTTTTGCAGCAAAACGAGCCGCTCTTAGCATGCGCAATGGGTCATCGCTGAATGTGATCAATGGGTCGAGCGGTGTGCGAAGAAGTTTTCGTTCGAGATCAGCTATACCATCATGTAGATCTATGATTTCACCAAATGATGAGTTTGACAATGAAATTGCAAGGCAATTCAATGTAAAGTCTCTTCTATTGATGTCATCCTCAAATGTTCCTTCAGTCACGATTGGTTTTCGTGAATGCTCCACATACTCTTCTTTTCTTGTCCCGACGAATTCCAATAAATACTCACCCACGGGAACCAATGCGGTTCTGAATCGCTCATACACCACTGCCTTTGAATGCATTGCTTGGGCCACCAATTGAGCAAATGCTATGGCATCTCCGATGACAGTGAAATCGATGTCTTTAGAATCAATTCCAAGAATTCGATCACGAACATATCCGCCCACAACATAGATTGCATAGTCATTCTCCTCTGCCAATTTAGCGAGTTCATGAATGATGGTTGGAAGATTGCTCATTGTCTGACTGTTCATGTCACCAAATCCACGATGATGCGGCTGATGATGCTTCTTTGGCAGCTTCATCCAAACTTTGGGCGCATGTAGTCAAATGACCCATTTTTCTTCCTTTTCTGCATTCCTTTTTGCCATACAAATGAACGATTGTTCTCGGATGTTTCAATGTATCGACCGGACTATCGGGGACACCCGGTCCTGATCTTGTACCCAATAGATTCACCATAACTGCTGCAGGCACTTTCATCTCCGGAGAACCTAGTGGAAGATTGAGAATTGCTCTTATGCCATTTTCAAATTGCGAAGTATGACAAGCTTCAATTGTATAATGCCCGGAATTATGTGGGCGAGGTGCAATTTCATTGAACAACACTTCACCATCGGATGTCAAGAACAATTCAATTCCGAATATTCCTATTCCTTGAATTGCCTCCACGCACTGAAGGGCCATTGTTTTTGCCGTATTAGCTGTACTCTCATCAACTCTCGCGGGAGCCAACACAAATCTGCAGATATGATTTTCTTGTACAGTTTCAACACATGGATACACTGCTGTTTCACCTCTTCTGTTTCGAGCCACCATGACTGCCAATTCTTTGGTGAAACGCACGAATGCTTCACACATGATTTCCCTGGGTGACTCCGGATCGGTGAAGCGATTCCATGCGGGCGCAATGTCAGACACTTGTTTGATTGTTGCATTTCCATATCCATCATAGCCCAGCGTTCTAGTTTTCATGACGAATGGATAGCCATGCTGTTCTCCGAATGCAATCACATCTTCAATCGAATCGCATGCGGCGAATGGAGTGATTGAAATTCCGGCTTTTCGCATTGTTTCTTTTTGCGTGAATTTGTCTTGTACCAAAGCGATGGTTTCAGGCAATGGAAAGACGGGGCGTTTTTCTGCGATATAGGTTAATATGTCCGGAGAGATGAATTCATTTTCCAGTGTGATCACATCTGCGGTTTCGATGAATGCATTAAGCGATTCTTTGTCATTCCAGCCTGCCCCCCAAGAATATTTTGTCATGATTCCCGCAGGAGACTCTTCTCCATGTTCTATGATGGCCGTATGCATACCCATTTTAAACACTTCTTGTGAAAGCATTTTTGCCAATTGCCCGCCCCCCAAAATCCCGATGGTTTGGGGTCGAGGTTCATATGTAGCCAACAGCGATGGTAGCATGATCACATTCCCGAGTGGAATTGCAAAGATACGGATTTGCACAAACAACAATCCGCCGCGAATTCAAGAACTCGCGGCGGATGGAAGAATCAACTTCTTGACTATATCAGCGATTGATGGTGAATGGCTTTATTTCTGTGAATGGACCAGCCATGATTCTGCAGAAATAATTTCCATTGGGCAATGCATCAATCGGAATGGCGAGTCGATATTCGCCTGGTTCGAGTATTTCATTGACCGCCAATGCAACTCTCTCACCTTGCGCATTATAAATTTCGACTGTTGTGCTCACTTTGAATCCAATGCTATAATCAATCGAAATATTACCTGATTGCAATGGATTAGGCGATACGCCTTTGAGTGAAAATGAGGTTTGTCCGAATGATATCAATCGTCCGTTGATATAGCATCCGTCCAAAGTGACTTTTCCGGGTACTGTATCAATCGGGGTACACAATGCACGGTCATTGGTGGAGTAATCTGTGATTCTTATCGGAAATTCTGCTGTGTCGCTAAGCATGATGTTGAATTTACCGGTCACGAAATCACCATTCGCGGGATCTGAAGAACCGGTCGCTTTGATTGAGAGTCCATCAGCTCCTTCCGATGCGGTTATTGTCCAATTTGGAAGTCCGCTTCCTGCTTTGATTGAGCCGGGTTCATATACCATCCAATCGGAATTGTACTTGAGTTTCATATCGATGGAACGGACCTTGGCATCTGACCACTTTCCTGTCGTTGAGCCTTTGATTGAAATGGTTTGCTCAGTGCCGGCTTTGATTTTGTTAAATGCATTCGGAGAAACTTCCAACTTGATTGGAACAAAGAAACCAACTCCTTTCAATCCGATGAGTTCGGTTCGGATATTTCCTTGAGCATCTTTGAGATTCGTAGGAGTCACCAGGATGCTTGCATCATAACTTCTTGAAGCGTCGGGCGAAAATGTCACACCGACATCATAAGATCCACCGGGCTTGATTGTGATAGGATATGTTTGTGGATCTAAGATGAAGTTGGCGATGTCTTTTCCTATGAGCTGCATGTCACCAATGATCAAATCATCTGTTCCGGGATTGGAAATCGTTGAAGTCAATCGCTTATCATCACATGCAATCACATTTCCATAGTCGATATCAGTTACTTTGATATCGGGGAATCTGGTTTCAATGCCGGTGCCAATCACATCAACATTTGTGATGATGCGTGGTTCTTCGTTGGTTCTTGTACCAGGCGCAGCATCATTGCTGATGTCAACTGCTGTTATTCTTTTGTCGATATCAGTAGGTTTGAATCTCACCGGAATTCGAATTTCACCTCCAATCGGAATGGATACATTCGCAGGCATTGTTGCAGGAGACACCCATTCAAAATCCGATGCATTCGGACCATTTGCGCTGAAATCAACCGCTTCAATCAGTAGCGGTCCGCTTGTGCTGATATTTTTGATAATGACTTCGCCATTGGTGGTTGAAACATCTCCAACCAAAACCGGTGTCATGAATTCATAACCCGTGGCTTCTATTTTTGGAAGGAAGCCATAACCTTTTACAGTGCCGGTAGCTGAACCTGAATTATTAGCGAATGCAGTGATTGTTGTTGAATGATCGAATTCACTCGTAGGTTCATATTCAACCTTCACGGTGATTTTATCACCATTGTTTCGCAATACAAATGGTGTTGCATCACTCACCGGTGGATTGACATTCATGATGCGGAAATTTGGGTTTGCAGGAGTTGCAAGTTCAACCTTCGTCACATTGGCAGGTGCCGAACCTGAATTTGTGACATATACTTCCTTCACCATCACAGTCCCTTGACGACGCTTACCCCAATCTTGATCTGTGATGATCAAGCCTGGTTGAATTCCTGTACCAAACCATGCTGAAGAAGGTGAACAATCATCACCGTATGAATCTGATTCAAATACAGTATTGATGGTATCGGATTTTTCAGTAGTAGGATTGAAGCAAATAGAATTGAAAAACAGAGATCCTTTTGGTGCAATTTTGAATGGGAAAGCCGGATTTGAAGGCGTTGAGACTGAGAATGGAAGTGCAACACCTTTCAAACCTGTCACGGTCAAGGTATCTGTTCCATTATTTGTGATTCTCAAACCAACTGCGCCATTGTCATCCTTGCAAACTTTTTGATTGATGGGCACTCTTCCTGCATTCCATTGTGGTTCTGCCGATATGCAAGGTCTCACTCCCTGTCCTTTCAATGGCCATTTGAATTCTGCACATTCGGTTTTTGCAAGCAAGGAATCTATATCGAATGTTTTATCATCAGGCATTTCTCGAATTGGAGTATATGCAATTTTTACATCACGACTTTCGCCTGCTTTCAATGGCGTGGTGTCTGCACTGATGATCTTGAATTCTTTTCCAAATCTTGTTTTGATTTCTTTGATTGATATTTCATTCGTGCTTTCATTTTTTAGTTGCACCGTCATTTCTTTGGTGGTACCCAAACGGACGCGACCAAAATCAACAGGATCAGGATTCAATGCAAGTTTATCTACCGTGTAGCGAACGCTGTCGATTGTATAATTTCCTGCACGATCCATCACGACAAAAATCGCGAAAGCATCTTTGGTTTTATCGAGCACTTTGAACTTGAATTGAAACTCCTTCACTTTGGGGTCAACAACTATTCTGTCTGCCGTAATGAATTCCAATGCATAGTTGGTGGAAACAGAATCAATCATTTCTATCGTGGAAATACCTTGATCGATTTGCGCCGTGTCCGGCGGTGGTCCAAAAGAGCGTACTTCCGTGGCTGTATAGGTGAAATCACCGCATTCCTCCTCGAACGTGAGTACAGGTGGCAATGTATCGATCTCATCCAATTTTCTGATGGCCATCGCTGCAGGCCAACCATAGGAATCGAATGAACTGAACCCGTAAATATATCCACCGAATCTCGTTTGACTTGACACTTTGTGAGGTCCGGGTGCAACATTCACATTTTGCCAATAGAGATTGGTGCCAGGAATGCGATTGGAAAGAAATGTAGGTTGCCTAATCCAAATGGGCTTCCCATCCAAAGTCACGGATTTCAGTTTTTTCTGCTCGGCATCTGTAGAATCTCCCTCAGCTACAACATTGAACCAATTGGTGCTGAAAGCACTGTTTGCCGGAGATTGAAAAACCGTTGCTTGAATATATTGCTCCTGTGGGGTGACGATGATCATGAATGGATCAAACTCATCTCCCAAGTCCCAGTTGGCTGAATATGAATATTGCATGACCAGAATTGGTTTGTCGGCCTCCCAAACGGAAGTACCACGGAAACCTTCCACCAAACCTCTTCCAACATATTGATTGAAATCTTCGAAAAATTCACCTGCATTGAGTATTCCCTCTCTCTGTCCAAGCAAATCTCCGGAGACTTTATCATAATATTTCATTTTCCATCGGGTTTGATTTTGCGAGGCGATGACTCGGAAAAAATCTCCTTTATTATCCCGCTTATATTCAACTGTTGCATATCTCTTACCCCAAGCCTGAACTGGAGGAAGCATTTCAACGATATGATCTCGACCATTCACATTGGTTGCCGGAATCATGCATCTTTCCTGATACGAAACCAAACCGATAGGTTTATTTGAAGTGATTTTGGAACCAGACATATCGAAAACACCACGGGTGGATGCTTCGCCTTTCACATTGAAAATCTGCCCTTTCATAAGTGTGGTTTTGATGGTTTTTCCAAGCCTATTTCCTTTTACGGTCTTGGCTCCTGCATTCGCCCCACCTCTACCTCTCAAAAGAATTGAAATCTCCGTGTCATCCTCAGAGGCAATAACCGTAAAACCTGTTGCCCATCTACGAGCTTCATTGAAGTCATAATAACTAAGGTGAATGTACTCTGTTCCCCAAACGCTCGTGGGTAATGCAAGAAAACCTTCGGAGGTCACCGGCTTTGCATTCAGTACATACACGGAGATGGGAGCATCGGCAAATACATGAATGCCGATATCATCGGGAACTTCACTGGAAGTTACTTCCCAAGCAGTTGAGACCGATCCGTCTCTCGTACTGAATGTTACAACATCCAAAGCTCGCAATGCTTTTTTTCTGGTAAAGCCCTGCCCAGGAACTTCGAGCGTCACGATTGTATTGCTACTGCCTGTGACATAAATCTCTATGGCATTCAAAGGTGCCTGAGCATTGTCATTCATTGGGATGGCAAACCAAAAATCTTTTCCTTGCGCCGAATTGTTCAATACAGATTCAGGGGCAGGAAATTTCTTTGCCAGTTCAGGAAAATTTTGTCTGTGTGATTGCGCATGCAATGAAAATGCATTCAATGCAATGGCTAATACACAGAGGAGAAATCGTACACCACTATTCATTCTCATCTCTCTCCGCTATATAGAGTTAAAAGTTTCAATTTTTGGTTTTACAAATTACCGCAAAATCCTCACTAGACCAATAATCAAGGGATAATGTGGATATCTCGGCCGTTCATGTGGAAACCGGCGAGTATATCATATTGTCAATTAATCGAGTTCCACCCAAAAATCCTGCAATGAGCAGGACAATTTCATCGCTTGTGGAGAATTCTGAGGGTAATTCCAAAGTCTCCGCCATTGCGGCATTACAGTATTGAATGACAAACTCCGAACATTTTTCCAATTCGGATCGCATTGCTTGTTCGATGGCGATTCTACTTTTCATTCCCTCTCGAATGACTGAAAGACCTGAATGAAGGGCTGATTGTAACACAAGGGCGGATTTTTTTTCTTCCGAACTCAAATAGACATTTCGAGAACTCATTGCTAGACCTGAAGATTCTCGTAAAGTTGGGATAACTTGAATATCTACTCCCATATTCAAGTCATTGACCATACGCTTAATCACCAATGTCTGCTGATAGTCCTTTTGTCCGAAATAAGCCGCATCAGGCTTCGTGGCAGCAAACAACTTTGCTACGACTGTAGCAACACCCTCAAAATGCCCCGGTCTGTGGATTCCTTCAAATGGTTTGCTTATGTTGCCTACAGAAATTGTGGTCTGAAAATCTGCCGGATACATTTCATCCACGGAAGGAAGGAAAACTATTTTACCGCCGGCAGCGGAAATGATACTGATATCTCTTTCGGGGTCTCTGGGATATTTTTCAAAATCTTCATTTGGGCCAAATTGTGTGGGGTTCACAAATATGGTGACGATTACTGCATCATAATGCCTTGCAGCTTCCCGAATGAGTGAGGCATGGCCTTCATGCAAGTATCCCATTGTTGGAACGCATGCAATAGTCATTCCCTCTATTCGAAGTGAGTTTGAAACAGACTGCATGTCTGAAATTGTATTAATAAGTTGAAGGGACATATCATGAAAGGAATAGTGATACAGGGATTGCTCTCATTACTCTGCATTTCTGTGACAGAGCAAACATTCGCACAAAAATCTCACAAATATACCATCAAAAGCAAGTCCACTCCGAGTGTATTTGATAGTCTGATGAAACAATGCTTCAAAAACAAACTTCTACGATGCGACTCATGCGACATGCAAGCACTTCGTAACTGCATGAATGAATATCAAAAGCACATTGAGTCAAGTGAGAAAGATCACAAGAAAAGACTTTGCCTCTATGCAAATATCTATCATGTTTGGTTGACTGTATCCTTATGCAAATCATCGGGTTTGAAGAGACTTGGGAATAATCCTGCTCGTTTAGATCAAGACACATTACTTATTGGTAAAACCCCATTTACATTGTCTTCTTTGCGTACATTCATTTTGGAATTATCTGAAAAACATCGTCTGCAAGCATGGTGCGCACTATGGGATGGAACTGTCTCAGGGGCAAGTCCGCCAAAAAAAGAATGGAAGCCCGAATCCATTACCTCAATGTTGACATCAAAGGCTAAAACATATTTCAAATCTTCACCGGAAGAATATTCGCTGGATAGATCCACACATACTCTCTGCCTTTCTTCAACTCTTCTCAATGTTCTGGGTATTCAAAGCGACGAGGGGAAACATGAATTCACCATCATACTGAATCAAATATTACCTTTTTTGCCCGCGGAGGATGCGGCATTTTGCATGGTGAATAAGGAGATTATGAAAATGCGAAGCATCACGGTTTCTGACAGAATATCCATTGATGATTGAATCATTCCAAATATCCTATTGCATGATGAAGGCCGGCACTTTTTGCTTCTTCTGCAAGATTCATATATTTCTGCACAGTAATCTGAGAGGTTATTCGAAGCTGATTCATGATGTCATCACTATTTTTCCCTGATGCGGATAGTATTGCTCCCGATGTATTGCGAAGAGAAGATGCAGTTAGGCTTTTCATTCGCTCAACAGATATACCTGAAATTTTCAGTCTACGGTTGAATGCTTCCCGCATTCCTCTCACACTTATCGGAGCACCCTTCGTCCTATTACTATTGCTATGGAAG
>JBJTFZ010000220.1:0-2178 GCA_046093685.1 bacterium | reverse complement strand
ATAATACAGTGTCTGCAAGTTATGGTACTGCATCAGGTCAAAGCAATTCAGTTTCCGGAACCAATGGTGTTGCACTGGGCTTTACAAATACCGTTAATGGAATTAATGGTGTAGCCATTGGCTCAAGCAATACTGCAGGTGCAGATGCAATGGCTCTTGGAAGTGCATCCACAGCTGCAGCAAATCAATTCTATGCAACATATTCAGCCGGTTCATACTTCAAAGGAATTGGAACAGATGCCACACCCGGCAATGGTGTGGATGATAGATTTACCGCCACATTCATCAATAGTGCAACAACAGGTGGAAATGGTATCAATATCCAACTCATGCAAACAGCTGCACCAAACAATGCAAATGATTTCGTGCGTTTCTCGAATTCTTCAGGTGGAATCGTTGGAAGAATCGAAGGACAAACAATTACAAGCACAGCCGATAATTCAGGTGAACTTGGAAATAGTGATCAGTATGTAAGAGAACTGGCACTCTATGGTTACATCATAGATGCTGCCAAGACTGATAGTTCTGCAGCAGTAAGAGAACTTGCCATCGGTATTACGAAAACAGTGTTGGAAGGTGTTGAAGTAGGGATCGAATGGACAGATGTTGGAACACGCTTTGCCTGCGGTGCCTCACCATTTACCTTGAATTGTGTTGGTTTGGGTGGTTCAGGGACAGCTAAAGCTGTTCAGAAGATAGCAAAACTCGGACAAATGGTTGCTGATGTAGTAGCATATTCAGAGAACTTCAAAGAAGCAACACAGGGCACATCCGATGCCAGAGAATTGAAAAAAAATTGGGCATGTAATAGATTGGCAAATCAAGGTGTGACCTATGAATCAGGTTCAGCGGATTATGCTGAATGGCTTCCCAAATCTTCAAATGGTGATAAGTTCGTTGCTTCAGACATCGTTGGTGTGAAGAATGGGAAAATTTCCAAGAACACCACAGATGACGATCATTGCATGGTAGTTTCCATGAAGCCGATCGTTCTTGGTAATACTCCTGAGCCCGGAAAAGAAAAAGAATACGAAAAAGTTGCCTTCATGGGTCAGGTGCCTGTAAAAGTCATGGGTAAAGTAGAATTGGGTGATTATATCATTCCAAGTGGCAAAAACAATGGTCTTGGTATTGCACGCAAGCCAAAAGATTTGTCACCCTATGAATATCGTAAAGTTGTCGGTGTTGCATGGAGTGCAGGTGATTCTCCTTCAGGAGTGAATGTAATCAATGTTGCAGTTGGTTTGAATCACAATTCAACTGCACAAATGCTTGAAGAGCAAAGTGATCGCCTTTATATCATTGAGAAAGAGCTTGACAATGCACAAGAAGAAATCAAGAATATCAATAATGCATTGGTAACCGTGCTTCCAACATATAAAGAAATTCGCAAACTTGAAGGCAATGGTACCTTTGCTGAAATTTTCAAAGGTCTTGATTTCGATAAGCCAAAGGTAGTGAGCGCTCGTAAGTTGAAGAACTTGAAACCCCTTGAAGGTGTGGTTGCAGAAAAAGCAGCAGACCTTCCTCCTGATGTGCAAGTTGTTCCCACCGAAGAAGTGGAGCGTGGCTATCTTGAAGCTCGTCAACAATTCATTGATGCAGGTGGAGATATCGAAGCCGATCCATTCTATTCACGCATGGAAAGAGATCCGGTGTACAAAGAGATCATGCTGAAAAATATCAATCGCATGCTGAATAAAAGTGCTTTGGAAGCCTCAATGAAAGGCAAAAGCAATAAATAATCATATCATTATCTTTGTCAACTAATCTCAATTAATATCATGAAAAATATCATATCATTTTTAGTCATTATGGTAATGAGTGCATGCATGTGCTCCACCATATTTGCCGATCAAGTGACCATAACCGGTAACTTGACATATAAAACAACTGAATCATATACTCCCGCATCAATCACGGTGCCTGCGAATTGTGATGGAGGTTCCAGAACCATAACATTCGCTACACAAACCTCGGACAAATATGTCCCGTATGCATATAATGCCGGTACAAATATCAAATTCGAAGTTCATAGTCAAAAACCGGGTGCTTCTAATCCGGTATATACCACTAATACAACAATGAATAATATTAGTTATGATCAAGTGGCACCACTTGATGGTTCTTTTTCATATACGCTTAATAATGCAGCCATTGCACCAAGCCGGTATAATT
>JBJTFZ010000219.1:0-5604 GCA_046093685.1 bacterium | reverse complement strand
GAATTCTTCTCTATGATATCCGATATCTTTTACAGTTGTTCGTATCTTTCTTTCGAGTTCTGCTTGGGAAATTTCTACAGCTGAAGTTATTTCTCCGCAGATATAGATTGTATTTCCTTTCACCATTGTCTCCGCCGCCACTTTGGCATTTGGATCCACTGACAAATATGCATCAACGATGGTGTCTGAAATTTGATCGGCCACTTTGTCCGGATGCCCCGGCGATACATATTCACTTGTCCATAGATATTCCATTATTGATTCCTTTAGTAATACAAAAATTTGATTTCATCTGTTTTCCAGTTCACTAACTTTGTCCCTGTGAATTTGCGTTGTCTGATATCATAGACATGACATGAGTCAAATTCATTTCGATACAGTATTCGCACCGGGTCTCCAAAGATTTCCGCATTGTTGATTTTGCTTTGCGGATCATTACACAATTGCCCAAAATATGTTCCAACCCTTCCCAAGTTATGTCCTCTTGTTCCTCTAAGAAGTTCACTCGGTAAGTGAATCATCTTTTCTTTTCGTATTGCCATCAAGATCATCCCTCTTGGTTCGCGCCGACCATTCAATTCCGTTTCAATCCACCCATGCGGCACGAATTTTCTACGGAATTGTAGTTCTCTCGTCAAATCTTTTTCTTGGTTGTCAATGTACAGTTTATGCGCAGTTTGTTGGAGAGCTTGCTCGAGTTTCGGACCTGAAAATTCTGCCGAGGCTCTTAGTCTATTGATAAACTCTTTGTCTTGTATGTCTCCTTCGAGAAGCTTGTCCAATCTGCGCAATGCTTTTGCCGAGTTGTTATAGCCGAGTATGCTGGGGATATTGCCCCTTTGAATTGACTTTGTTTTTAATGTTTCGCGTACAAAGTCATGTATTGGTGACCGTTTCATGGTTCACTCCCTCCGGTTACGAAGAACTTTGAGAGTATTAAGAAGATGATGATTCCATGACATACACCTCTTCCATGCTCTTTTCGGTTCTTACAGATGAATACATCTGTCACCTAGAGTTTATTCAACCAGTATGCGTGTTTTGCGGATAATGCGGAATTGATGAGAGGTAGAGAGAAAGGAAACTTCATCGATTACAGCATTACCACCGTGATATAATATCTGGTTGGTGACCCTTCACAGTGCTGTTTCACTCAGGATCTCTAGATGAATATTTTTCAAGTTGATTATGATTGGTTAATCATAACCGATACGAATATAAAACTAATTTTTGTAAATTCCAAATTTATTTTCATTATGCATGATTAATAAAGACTTGTCTCGAAATTCATATCGTACACATTCATGATCAAACAACTGTGCAATTCTCACTCTTCCCTGATGTATATATTGTCTATCCTTATACTTAATCCCCTGATGAATATCTTCACTCCCTGATTGACATCATTTGAATTCCCCTCATTGATACAATCATGTTTTTCATTTCTGCATATTCCCCGGATACTACATATTCCCCTGTATTGCTTCATGCATCCCCCTGATGGATGATGATTATTTGTATTGTTGTTTGAATCATGTCAATGTACTCTACAGATATATCATATAAAACTCGTGCCAAAGTTTTTACGGAATTTTTGCTGTCGTCTACATGCAAGCATATAAGCGGTCTGTAGAGGATTGACAATATTATGTTAAATGGATTACTGAATATGCGCAATGTGTGAAATGTTGTCAATGTGTCAATCAAGATTGACACTTTCCTTCAACACTTTTGAGAATATGGGAATACTTAAAACAGCATTCCAAGGGTGAACCTGTGTATACCGCCTAGGTCGGTGATATTTGTGAATGAGTAGTCTGCTTGCAGAACATATTCCATCCCACTGATGGGAACATGTATTCCGGCTCCACCTGAATATTGACCAAGCCCGATGATATATCCGCCTCTTATGATTGCTTTTGCAGGAAATGCTTCAGAGAAAGTAACTGCATATTCTGTTCCCAGTGAATAATTTTCAGCATTATCATTCGGGTGATTGAGTTGCAATGATACCGTCCATGATTGCATGCTGTCGATAATCGGTTCCATCGCAAAACCGATTCTAAAATTGATGGGTGGATCAAATGATTGAAATGCATTTATTTCCGCACCATTGAAATTTGGTCCTGAGCCTTGATTGGATATTGTTCCGGTCGGAGACAACTTTCCGCCAAAATTGCTTATTGCTACTGCGAATCGTGATGTTCCAAGACCTGTTCTATAGAATGTTCCGGCATCGAATAAAACCCCATTCATGCTAAGCGTACCAACTTGCTCATGGAGATATCGAACCGTGACACCTGCAGAAAACTGCTCGGTGAATTGTCTGGCATATCCCAATGAAAAAGCAGATGTACCGAAATTGATGGTTTCTCCGGTTCCAAAAGGACGAAACTCCGTTGTCACTTTGATCGAGCCTGCATTCAAATTCCCCATTGAAAAACCGATTGAGGATTCATCATCGAGTTTATAGAGTCCGGAAGCAAATCGATGTTGGAGTCCGCCAAACCATTGCGTTTGTGTAAATACAACATGATTGCCCTTCGATTGCGTCATCCCCGCTGGATTCCAATACATGGCATTTGCATCATCGATTACACTTACCACACTCTCGCCCATACCGGTTGCGCGTGCTCCCACGCCGATTTTCAAGCCGGAACCGATGGATATGCCGATTCTTTCATCACCGAATGCGGGAAGTATCTGTGCATTAGCTTCAATTGTTGCAATGAAGATGGCGATGAGTATGAGGACGCTTTTCATGCTGCAAAAATACCGTATTTCAGGTAAGTATATGCTGAATTAGTAAGTACTTTTCCCTTCTTTTTTCTTCGATGTCATAATCATCTTGCAGACCCAACCAGAATTTCGGTGTCGTACCAAAATACTGTGCTAATCTAAGCGCTGTATCCGCTGTTATTCTTCTATTACCTTTCACAATGGATGGAAATGCGAGTCTGTGGATTACCAATGTCCTTTGATAGTTTATAAGCGCTTATTTCCAATGGAAGTAAAAATTCATTGTGGAGTATGTCGCCGGGATGTATGTTTTTTAGCTTTTTCATATTCATTTTAAAATTATCTATTCAATCTTAAGTGTTTCAACTTTGCATTACACATAGATTACCTTTTATGACCCTATCACTCTTTATTTTACATCCCCTCACTCCCCTTTCTCATACCCTTCATAATAATAAGACTGCTCAATTCCCTTGAATATTATTTCTCTGTTTTCTGTATCGCCAGTGAGATGCTCGAATACAATTGTTCTTAATTCAAGATCATTGATCGGACTTCGCTCCATGGCTTGGAGATAGATATGCTTGTCTATGTTTTGCCAATTGACAACTTTATGAAGTCGTTTTTTCAATATCATATCGAGCCATATTCTCATGCTTCTTCCATTTCCCTCCATGAAAGGATGAGCAATATTCATCTCTACATATTTTGCAATGATCTCCTCATATGTTTGCTCCGGCATGTGCTCTATCTTCTTAAGAATATCTTCGAGATATAAAGCGGTTGCAAATCGGAAATTGCCTTTTGAGATATTGACTGTTCGTATCGCACCCGCAAAATCATATAAACCGTCAAACAGATATTTATGAATATCCAATAAACCTTGAAGCGTTCCAACTTCAATGTCATTGATTGCACCAGAATCAAATAATTGAAATGCTTTGTTCAAACTTTGTTGGTCAATATTCATACTAATCCTGCCTATCCTGTAATCGTGATAATCCTGGCCCGACTACACATTAAACCTAAAATACATGATATCACCATCGTGGACGATATATTCCTTGCCTTCCACTTTGTATAAACCGGCATCTTTAACTGCTTGTTCTGTGCCCAAGCGTTTGAGATCATCATATTTCATGACTTCAGCGCGGATGAACCCTTTTTCAAAATCGGTGTGAATCACGCCGGCCGCTTGTGGTGCTGTTGAATTCTTTTTCACGGTCCATGCACGGACTTCTTTCTTACCTGCAGTGATATAAGTGATGAGTCCGAGCAGACTATATGCCTCGCGAATCACTCGATGTAAACCTGGTTCTTCCATACCCATGTCCTGCAAAAACAAATCGCGATCATCTGCTTCCAATTGCGAAATCTCGGCTTCGATCTTTGCACAAATGGGAACAACAAGCGAACCTTGCTTTGCGGCATATTCTTTTACTTGATCAATATATTTGTTACCGGATTTCAATCCTTCCTCATCGGTATTTGCGATGAACATCACGCGCTTATCGGTGAGCAAAAACAAGGAACGCATGAATGGCTTCTGCGCATCATCCACGGGAAATACATTCGCGGTCTTACCCTCATTCATGAAATCTCTCAACTTCAAGAGAAATTCCAATTCTTCCTTCGCATCTTTGTCTTGACCACGCGCTTTTTTCTGCACGGTCTCAATCTTCTTCTCAACAGACTCCACATCCTTCAAGAGCAATTCCGTATTGATCGTTTCAATATCGGCCACGGGATTCACATGATTGCTTACATGAATCACATTCTCATCCTCGAAACAACGCACCACATGCGCGATGGCATCCACCTCGCGGATATGCGACAAAAATTGATTGCCGAGTCCTTCACCGGATGCGGCACCCTTCACCAAACCGGCGATATCAACAAATTCAATCGTCGTGGGAACCACGCGCTCTGTTTCATACATCGCATCCAAAACTTCCAATCTGGCATCGGGCACATTCACGACTCCCACATTCGGATCAATCGTGCAAAATGGATAATTGGCGGCCTCCGCCTGTACAGATGAAGTGAGTGCATTGAATAATGTTGATTTGCCTACATTCGGCAATCCAACGATGCCACAAGCGATTCCCATGGTTGACACACGAAAAATGAAGAATAAAGAAAGAGCAAAAATACTGCTTTTATGAGAGATGCCGAAGTATCTCAATTTTTATCTAATTTACTGTTACACAATCATAAGGAAAAGCCGATTATGAAGAGCTTGCTACTACTCTTTGTTTCAATGTTAACATTGAATGTTAGCGTTTTATCCCAAGACACTTTTAAAAAAGTTAATGTGGGTCATACATTCTCCCTTTCTCTCCCAAACTATTTTACAAAAACAACCGGATTGAATTCAGTCGCTTCCATTCAATTCAAAAGCGAAGTCCGTGATGTTTATGGATTCATCATCGTTGACACAAAAGAGGAGTTGCAACTAGCAGACATTGTCTTTACTTCCATTCAAGAATATCATAATTCATTTATTGAATCATTTCTGACCGATCAGAAAAATCGAGATGTTGGAACTCCCAAAAAGTCAAATGTAGGTTCATTTAAATATCTGGAAAACGAGATATCGTATTTTGATGAAAATGCTCAAACAGATATAACATATTATGTCGGTCTGGTAGAAACCGGTCGCGCATATTACAAATTGCTCTGTTGGACAACCAAAGAGAAAAAAGACTTGTTCAAAAAAGATTTTAATACGATGCTGACCAGCATCAAGGATTAATGTAAGGAGTCTATGATGAACCAAAATGTTGGATCTCTCGACAAAACCATTCGCATCGCCATTGCAGGTGCTTTGATTCTTCTGTATTTCACAAGTGTGCTTACCAGCAC
>JBJTFZ010000218.1:0-4864 GCA_046093685.1 bacterium | reverse complement strand
ACCATGCCTACCATTTCCGTAAGTATCTCACAAAGTTTGATACAATCATGGTTCGCCCTAAAGCAAAAAGCAAAAACAGATAGCACCATCAATACTGAATCTGCTTATGCAATCGCATTGAAACCCAAAGTTGGTTCAGCTGTGATCAGAGCATTTGCAAGATATCGATATGATTCCGTGCAAAAGACAAATGTGAATGCGGTGTTGATTAGAGTTTTATATAAAAAATCGGGTTCTACAACGATTGACACAATGACTCTTGAATCAGCATATGAGGGTTCATTCACCACAGAACCACCCGCGCCATCAGGAAAAATGATTGTCAATTGCGGCACCGGATCATATAGCGGTTTGGAATGCTCATTGAAACAATTACCTACGGGAATCGCAATTCATGGTGCAGTATTGAAGTTGACACTTGATACTGCTCTAAGCATTCGCGGCAATGTAACTCGTGATTCTTCCATATCAGCTCAATTTGTGGATTCAACCGCAGGAAATCTTATTCGTGAATTTTCGGGCGAAGTAAAATCCGATATCACAGTGTATGAATTTCCAGTGATGAATGCCCTTGTTGAATCATTGCTCAGAAATACTCGTACCGGAACATTGAAAATTTTTCCGAGCATTCAAAAAGATCGCATTCGACTTGACAGACTTGTATTTCATGGTCCGAATGATCCTGATCCAAAAAAACGCCCCTCTTTGCGCATTGTATATTCCACGCGTCCCAAACCGTAAAGTTTTTGAATGAGCTGGCCATCGATGAGATGATGGGTCACTTTCAAAATATTGCAACCATTGAAAACATCATACATTTCATACAGGAGTTTCCGTGATTCTCTTCATTTTCTTGTGTGCTTCTATAGTTCAATTACATGCCCAATCTATGGATCAGTCCATCATCGAAGGCATGAAATATCGTAATATCGGTCCTTTCCGAGGAGGAAGATCGCTTGCCTGCACAGGTATTCCCGGCGATAGACAAACATATTTTTTTGGTGCGACGGGTGGTGGTATTTGGAAAACAGAAGATGCGGGTGAATCATGGTTTTCAATTTCGGACACCACATTCATGGCATCCTCCATTGGTGCGATTGCTATCGCTCCTTCCGATCACTCGATGATTTATGCAGGAACCGGAGAATGCGACATTCGAGGCAACATTTCTTTTGGAGAAGGAATGTATCGATCTCTGGATGCTGGAAAAACATGGAAATCAATCAGCCCCAAAAGTTTTGGAAGCATTGCGAAAATTTCCATTCATCCAAAAAATCCCGATGAAGTCCTCATTGCTTCAATGGGAAGAGTGTTTGGTCCGAATCCCGAACGGGGAATTTATAAGACAACCAATGGTGGAGCCAACTGGACATTGGTATTGAAAAGATCCGGCACCCTTGGTGATTCAACAGGTGCTATAGACATTCAACGCGATCCACATAATCCCAGAATTCTCTATGCATCTCTTTGGCAGGCCTATAGAAATGCATATAGCATGAGTAGTGGTGGCAAAGGAAGCGGTTTGTTTCAGTCCGTTGACGGTGGTGAATCATGGAAAGAACTTTCAACACAACCCGGATTGCCAAAGGGAGTGCTTGGAAAAATACGAGTCGCATGCTCGCCTGCACAGAGAGACAGAGTATGGGCGATGATTGAACATGAGAATGGTGGTTTATTCAGAAGTGATGATGCCGGTGCAACATGGATGAAGGTTTCTGAAGACAGAAATATTCGTCAAAGACCATGGTATTTTTCTCATATCATAGCAGACCCAAAAAATGCTGACATCATCTATGCATTGAATGTGGGAATTTTCAGAAGCACGGATGGAGGAAGAACATTCACTGGCATGAGAACAATGCATGGTGATCATCATGACATGTGGATCGATCCCAATGATTCCGATCGACTCATCATTGCTGATGATGGGGGAGCATTCGTTTCTAATACGGGAGGTAGCACCTATTCGGACATCGATATTCCGACCGCGCAGTTTTATCATGTGACAACTGATAATCAAATCCCATATCGTGTATATGGCTGTCAACAAGACAATTCATCTGTTGGCATTGCATCACGCTCACTTGGTTGGTCAATCGATAAATCAGATTGGTTCATCGCCGCCGGTGGAGAATCAGGTTATATCGCAGTTGATCCCAAAGATCCAATGATCATGTATGGAGGAAATTATGGCGGATTTCTTTCACGCCTCAATAGAAAAAACATGCAAGATCAAGATGTGAGTGTTTATCCTGAAAATGTTGTCGGAAGTGCCGCATCAACGCATCCATACCGTTTCCAATGGACATATCCTATTGTATTTTCTAAACATGATCCCAAAGTTCTCTATACATGCGGAAATCATGTTTTCAAATCGCTTAATGAAGGTCAGTCATGGGAAAAAATCAGTGATGATCTTACCACAAAGGACACAAGCAAGATGCAGGCTTCCGGTGGGATGATCACAAAAGACAATACAGGTGTTGAAACATACTGCACCATTTTCTCTTTCAGTGAATCTCCACTCAATAAACAAATTCTCTGGGCAGGAAGCGATGATGGCTTGGTTCATGTTACAAGAGATGGAGGAAAAACATGGAGCAATGTCACACCGAAGAATCTGCCGAATGGAGGAAAACCGGCATTGATCAGCATCATTGAAGCAGGGCATTTCAATGAAGGAACGGCATATATTGCCGCAACTCGCTATAAATCCGCTGATGATAGAATGCCATATCTTCTCAAAACAACCAATTATGGGAAGTCTTGGGAGATGATCACAAAAGGCATTCCGGAGAATGCATATACCAGAGTTATTCGTGAAGATCCCAAACAAGAAGGTCTATTGTTTGCGGGTACAGAACTTGGAATGGTCATGTCGACAAATGAAGGAAATTCATGGGTGTCCATTCAAAACAATTTGCCTCGCACACCCATTCATGACATTGTGATTCATGAGCGTGAAGGCGATTTGGTGATTGCAACGCATGGTCGATCATTCTGGATCATGGATGACATCACTCCATTACGTTCAATTGCTTCGAAGGAACGCGAGAATGCGAGTGCAACAAAGAATGGATTGACGCTGTTCAAGCCACGCATGAGCTGGCGCATGGACGGTGGATCTTGGTATGATGCAAAGATGCAAACCGGTGAAAATCTTCCGAATGGCGTGATGGTGTATTATCATTGGGATGGATCAGGAACTCAACCAATCACCGTGCAATTTCGTGATGCAAAAGATTCTTTGCTGAGAGAATATTCATCTGATAAAGACATCAAGGGAGAAAAAGCACAAACGGAGTCAGTGTATCACACAGAACCCGGAAAAGAAGTGAAGAATGCCGGTTTGTCATTGAAGAAAGGATTGAATCGTTTTGTATGGGACATGCATGTTGCTCCTGCCATGGAGTCTCCCGTTGTGATGTGGGGTGCTTCCACAAGAGGCCCCAAAGTAATACCGGGAACATATTCGGTTATCATGAAAGCAGGTGACAGCATTATAGCGAAGCAGTCTTTTGACATAGCTTCTGCCATTGGTGCATCAACCGAAGATTTGAAATTGCAATTTGATCTACATGCTTCAGTAAATGCAAAAGTCACTGAAACCCATAAGTCCGTGAATCGCATGAAAGAAATGCGTTCTTCAATTTCACAAGCGATTGCAAAGATGAAGAAAGAAGTGAAGGATACAACCATCACGAAGGACATCATCAAACTTGGGAATGCAATCAATGATACATTGTCTGCCATTGAGAATCGATTGGTTCAAACAAAAGCAAAGGCAGGGCAAGACCTCTTGAATCATCCCATGAAGCTGAACAATAAATTGGCTGCATTGTCATCCACGATTGCTTCTGCAGAAGCAAAGCCTACAGAGCAAACCTATGAGGCTGTGAAAAAGATTACAGGTTTGATTCAAAGAGAATTGGATGTGGTCAAAGGACTTGAACTAATTGAAATCAAAAAATTCAATGAGATGTTCATTGCTCTCAAATTGCCGGTTATAGGAGCTGAATGATCAATTCTTGATGAAACGAATCATGCTTTCACCATTGGATGAGCGAATGATATAGATGCCTTTGGGCAAGCCTGAAACATCGAGCGGAGTATTTGTCATGCCGGACATGATGAATGCTCCGCTTATCGTATGTATCTCAAAGGATTGCATGTGTTCATGATGCATATACAATACTTCCTCTACGGGATGAGGGTAAATTTTTGGTTCACATGATACTTCATCCACGGAGTTTGCGATTTGAACAATGAATGTCAGTTTTCTTGTTGGAGTCCATGCGCTCCAACCAAATGCATTGAGTGCACGCGCCTGCAAATACCATACTGAGTCCTTTCCGGGAATGAATGAAGGTAGTGGCATTGATCTTGACACAACAACATCCACTGTGTCTGCAATTGGTGAAAATGTGCTTTGCGTAGAGAATCGTGTTTGGGATTTCACGATACTGTCCTCACTTTGAATTTGCCACTTGATTTCAAGATTTGGCTTTTCACCTTTGGGATAAGAAATGACCGTATCTGTCTGAGGTTGAAGAAGAACAATTGTTGGCATCTGCCCTTGTTGCTGTTCTGAAAATCGAATCTTGCTCATCTCACTCCATGAACTCCATCCCGCATTGTTGCCGATTCTACATTGCATATACAGAATTTCATCACCACCAATCACATTTGAAGGAAGATGATTTTCTTTTGCATTCAAGATATTCGTGGTATCTGCAATCACAAAAGAAGGATTCCGAGAGAAGCGCGCTTGAGCTTTGTTCATTGTCTGTACCACATTGAACTTCGGTATGATTGACATAGTGGGTTTCACACCTTTGTCATGGCGAATCAAGGTGTCTCTATC
>JBJTFZ010000217.1:0-11972 GCA_046093685.1 bacterium | reverse complement strand
GATAACAGCAATTGCCCTTGAGAGAGTGGCTTTGTTCGAAGAAGAAGCCAAGTTGCGTTTGATACACAGGGATTTGCAACTTGCACGGGAAGTTCAACAATATCTTCTGCCATCTTTCTCAAAACATATACATGGCTGTGAAATAACGGGCATGCAAATTCCCTCCCAACAGATTGGAGGGGATTATATGGATGTATTGGAATATGAAAACGGTTCACTTTTATTGATTATGGCAGATGTTGCCGGCAAAGGGATTTCCGCTGCCATGATCATGGGAATGGTCAAGAGTGCTTGCACATTGTTGGTAAAGCAAGGAAAACAACCCCGGCAAATTGTTTCGGAAATCAATGAATTGGTTTTTTCACATACATCACCTGAGGTTTTTGTCACATTTGCATGCATTCTCATCAATGCAGAGCGAACTGGGATCATAAGCATCAATGCCGGACATGAAAGCCCGATACTCAGAAAAAAAGACGGGTCATTTTTGGACTTGGAGAATGGTTGCATGGTGCTTGGGGTGCTTAAAGAACTAGGAACAATACACTTTACGGAATATGCAGTCCAAAAAGGAGACATGATCTGCATGTTCACAGACGGTCTCTCGGATGCTTCCTATCCTGATGGAAATTCAAGGATTAAGCGTCAACTTGGGGCGATTGAGGAGTTCTCGCCATTGAGTGCAGAAAAAATCTTCTCCGCAATGCATGATGCTGAAGTTATTCGTGGGGCAATTATCCCGTCCGATGACAAAACTCTTCTTCTTGCTCGTATCTTATAAAGAATTCTATGGCGTTGATTTTCAAAAAATGGCGTATGGCCTTGTTTTTTTCGCAATTCGCTGTATTTTTGTCTCGTTATATTCCTCAACAATCGACTGTCAGATCTCTGCCTATGTTTCTTTGATCCCAATTGTTGGAATTCAAGTTTGCACACCTTTGGGTGTCATCCATGTTTTGTTTGTCAAAGAAATGACATCGAGCGCTTTATGATCAATCAATGGAAAGACGGTCAATCTCCCGAAGACAAAGAAATACAGGCATCTTTGCTTGATTGCGGAGCATTGCCTCGGCATATCGCAATCATTATGGATGGAAATGGCCGTTGGGCCATGGATCGGAAATTGCCAAGAGCCGCAGGGCATCAGCAGGGAATTGAGAGCGTAAGAGACATTGTAAAAGCTTGCTCCCAATTGGGTATAGGATTTTTGACAGTTTATGCTTTTTCAATGGAGAATTGGAAAAGACCAAGAGTTGAAGTGCAAATCCTAATGTCACTTCTCAAAACCTATCTTCTACAAGAAATTGATGAATTGCATGAAAACAATGTTCGACTGCAAGCAATAGGGAAATTAAATGCCCTGCCCAAAAATGTACAAATGATACTCAATGAATCCATCGAACGAACTTCCGGTAATACAGGTTTGACCCTTACTTTGGCATTAAGCTATTCAGGAAGATGGGACATTGTTCGTGCCGTACAGATGATTGCATTGGATATCCGAAGAGGGATACTATCGCCTGAAGACATCAATGATGAGCATTTTTCCGAATATCTTCTGACAAAGTCCATGCCCGATCCTGATTTGATGATCAGAACATCCGGTGAGATGAGGCTGAGTAATTTTCTGCTATGGGAATCCGCATATTCGGAAATGTATATTACTGAACGCTTGTGGCCTGACTTCAGAAGAGATGATTTGTATTCAGCTCTGAAAGATTATCTCAATCGTGAGAGACGCTTTGGGAAAACAAGTCAGCAATTGCGTGAATCTGATGAGAAAGATCAACAAGGTTCTATAATGCGTATCATTTCATCTTTTTCATCACGCTGAAGTATGTAATGCGCCAAATACTGTATCACATACAATTCATGATGTTATTGCTGACCTTTTCAAGTTTGGCAACCGTGCTGAATACCGCGCCTCTCTTGGCGCAAGACAAAGCTCGCTCATACATCATTGCCGGTGTTTCCGTTGAAGGAAACACATATGCAGATGCACAAACAATCATTACCATCTCCGGTTTGAAAGTAGGAGAAGAAATAAAGATACCCGGACCAAAGCAACAAGAGGCCATAAAGAATCTTTGGTTAAGAAATCAATTCGAATCAATCGACATCATCATAGACAAGATTACAGCCAGCGGGATTTTTCTGACAATCAAAGTCAAAGAGTTTCAAAGGTTCAGTTGGCTCGATGTAAAGGGTGCTGATAAAGTGAGCGTCAAAGACATCGAAAAAGCTGTCGGTAAAATCAAGGGTGATATTCTCTCGGCATATGAAGAAGATCTTGCAAGAGATGCAGTTCGGGATTTGTATGAAAAAGAAGGTCTGATGTATGCCAAAATCACAACTACTTCCATCCCCACAGATACAGGATTATATGCTCGATTGGAGATGAATATAGAGGAAGGGGCAGACTTTTATGTTGATTCCATTCTTTTCACAGGCAATGAAAAGCTCAGTGCTTCAGACCTAGCGGGCGCTATGGAGGATACCAAAACAAAAACTTGGTGGAAATTCTGGTCATCTTCCAAGTTCGACAAATTGAAATATGAAGAAGACAAAAAGAAATTGTCTCAGTTCTTCCGTTCTAAAGGATTTATAGATGCTGAAATCGTAAAGGATACCGTCATCTATCGCCCCGATGTGCAAAAAGTGTGCATACATCTGGACATTGTTGAAGGCCCTCAGTATAAGCTTCGGTCCGTCACTTTTGAAGGAAATACTGTTTATCCTCAAGAGCTTTTGTTCAGGAGACTCAATATTCCTCTCGGTGAGCCCTATGATGCCGAGCGTTTTGATAAAAACTTGTCAGGAAATGAAGACCAATCAGATGTTGCATCCATGTATCTCGATAATGGATATTTGGGTGCGAATCTTGTGAAGGAAGAACGAAAAAGCTCCGGCGATTCACTGGATGTCATTGTCAAAGTGTTTGAAAGAGACCGATACATCATCCGAAAAGTTGAAATCGTTGGAAACTCCAAAACCAAAGACAAAGTCATCAGAAGAGAATTGTTTACAAGGCCCGGCGAATATTTCAACAGATCGGCCATCATTCGAAGTGTTCGTGGCTTGGGCGTATTGAATTATTTCAATCCTGAAGCACTGAAACCGGATATCAAGCCTGTTGATAATACAAGAGTGGATGTATTGTATAGAGTAGAAGAACGCTCCACCGATACATTCAATGCATCAATGGGATATGCCGGTACATTTGGTTTAACAGGTTCAATCGGAATCACACTCAATAATTTTTCATTTTCGGAGCCATTGCGTGGAGGGGGCGGTCAAATTCTCAATATCAATGCCGAATTTGGCCAGCAAAGCAGATATCAGACAGTGCAACTTGGTTTCACAGAACCATGGTTGAATAATACGCCCACTACTCTTGGCGTAAATCTATACTCCATTCGTCAGAATTTTGTGTTTGAATTGATGCGATATGGCGCTTCGGTCAATATTGGTCGAAGACTTCGTTGGCCGGATGACTATTTCCGAGTTGACGGAGTGGTTCGTGCGCAATACAATCAACAAAATGCATCTCAAGGAGTGTTCAGAGCTTTTAATGGTGGCGAATTGAGTCTTACCGGCTCCATTTCAAGAATCAGTCTTGACAATGCCATTTTCCCCACATCCGGATCCAGATTTACCTATTCAAGCACTTTTGCTGCCGGTGGTATAGGAATTGGGAAAGTTGATTATTTGAAAAACACCTTCAATTTGGAGATGTTCCATCCACTTGCTTCTGTTGATGGGAATCCACGACTTGTTCTATACATGAGCACGGATATGGGATATGTTGCCGGTATCAAGAGCGATACGAACATTCTCGGAAATGAGCTCTTCTTCATGGGAGGGAATGGACTAGGTGGATTTGCAATCACACCCTTACGCGGATATTTGGATCGTTCAATCGGCCCCAGTGGTGGTGGGCGAGTGATGACAAGGCATGTGGTGGAAACGCGATTCGCATTGTCTCTCAATCCAATGCCCATTTATCTACTTGCTTTTGCAGAGGCAGGGAATGTTTGGGAAAATCTGCGTTCTGCGGATCCATTCAACTTAAAAAGGTCGGCAGGTTTGGGGGTGAGGGTGCTTTTGAATCCCATTGGACTTCTAGGATTTGACTATGGATATGGTTTTGATCCACAATCTGCCACAGGGCCTCGCTCAGGATGGCAATTCCACTTTCAATTTGGACGATAAACATTCTATCATTTTTTATTTCACAGGTATGTACATGAAATTCTCACACATCGCACTCCTTTGCCTTTGCTTTGCTTTTATTGGAAGCACACAAACAAGTGAGGCACAAACTCAAAAAATCGGTTATGTAGACACCGAGGTCATCTTGAAGCAATTGCCTGAAGCTCAAGAGGCTGACAAAAAATTGAAGGATATCGCAACCAAATATCAGGATACATTGGTGGCAATGCAGAAAGATCTTTCCGAAAAATTGGAGCAATACAAGAAGCAGGAATCAATGATGACTCCAGATGCAAAGAAGAAGGAAGAAGACATGCTGAAAAATATTCAACAGAGCATGATGCAATATCAAGAAGAGAAATTCGGTAATACAGGAGAAATTCGTCGCATGCAGGAAAATTTCCTGACTCCGATTCGCGACAGAATTCTTTTGACAATCAAAGAAGTTTCTAGAGACGAGAAATTCAATTTCATTCTTGACAAAGTTAATCCTGCGATTTTGTATGCTGATGACAAGTTTGATTTGACATTCAAAGTCTTGGATAAAATCCGCAGAAACAGTAAGTAAACCAAACCAAAGGGGGTCTGTATGTTCGCCAAAAGAAATCTCATCATCGGCATATTCATGCTGATGTCAATGCAACCGATTTTTGCACAAAAGATCGGGTATGTGTCTTCACAAACCATTCGTGAAAAATTCCCAGAGGCAAAGCAGGCTGAACAGAGACTCCAAACAATGGTTGATAATTGGAAGAGGGAGCTTGATGACCAACTCAAAGTGATCAATGAGCTGGAGATGGAAATCAAGAAAAACCGCTTGGTCTGGACCGAGCTTGAAAAAGCAGAGAAAATCGCAATCTTCGAAAAGAAAAAGAAAGAACGCGAAGAATATGCCACAAGAAAGCTCGGTCCTAACGGAGAATATGATGCAGCCATCGCACTGGTGTTTCGAGGAGTTGAAGAGAAAATATATGCTGCAATCCAAGAAATATCCTTTGACGATAACTATGACATCGTATGGGATAAATCCACGCAACCCTTGGTATTCATAAACCCAAAATATGATCTTACTGTCAAAGTGCTGAAGAAATTGGGAATCAATGTCGATGACATGGAAAAACAACAGCAAGAAGCTATCGACAAAGACCCGAGAAACAATAAAAAACCATCTTCAAATACTTCAACGAGCACCACTAAGAGATCTCGTACCAGAAAACCTGCCGAAGTGCCTGAAGAGGAGAAGAAAAGTCTGTTTGATAATTTGAAAGATTCGGTGATGGATGGATTGCAAGAGATGATCAAATTACCGAATCAATCTTCGGATTCAACAAAGAATGGTGGTCTCCCACCCGTACAGGAATCCAATCCATTGCCTGCTGATACTTCAGGCATAAAAAAACCTTAAAAGCATGAAACTTCCCAAATCATTTTCGATTGCGGAAATCGCAGATATGTTGCAAGCCCCGTTTGAGGGCAATGATTCTATTGTCATTGATGGAATCGGAAGATTGGAGGAAGCTCGTTCAGGGGAAATATTGTTTGTTGCTGGCAAGCAATTCTTTAGTCTCATGGAAAATTGTGAAAACAACTGTTTTCTTATTCCGGAAAATGCTCCCCTGAAGCCAAATCAATCCCAGGCATTTATACGAGTAAAGAATCCTCATGCCGCTTTTGCAGGTTTGATAGAAATTTTGTTCCCAATCAATCCCGGTGTTGAAGGCATATCGGAAAGAGCATTCATTCACCCAACAGCAGTCATTGGAACAGATGTGGTGATCATGCCTGGTGCATATATTGGTGCCGGTTGCAGTATCGGTGATCAAAGCGTGATACATCCTCATGCAGTATTAAGTGAAGAAGTTGTCCTTGGAAGGCAATGCATAGTATATCCTCATGTAGTTTGCTATGCACGCACTTCAATCGGTGACCGAGTCATACTTCATGCCGGATGCGTTATAGGCTCTGATGGATTCGGTTATATGGAACAGAAGGATGGTTCCTATCAAAAAATTCGTCACATAGGAAATGTGATTCTCGAAGATGATGTGGAAATCGGAGCGAATACCACTATTGATCGTTCCGTTGTGAACAGCACCATCATTTCACGTGGAGTGAAAATTGACAACCTTGTACAAATAGCCCATAATGTCACAATTGGTGAACATTCTGCATTTGCCTCTCAAGTTGGAATCGCAGGAAGTGCCAAGATTGGAGCGCGCAATAGATTCGCAGGACAAGTGGGTACTGTAGGTCATCTCTCAACAGCTGATGATGTGATTGTTCTTGGTCAATCAGGGATAGCCCAAAGCATTGAGCATTCCGGAGTGTATTTCGGCAGCCCTGCGATTGAACGTGCAAAGGAAATGCGCAGAATCTTTGCTTCACAACAATTACCGGAAATGTTGAAACTCTTAACCTCCCTTGAACATCGCATTAAAGAATTGGAAGAAGCCCGAGATAATCAAAAAACCTCGTAATTTGCCCATTGATATCATTGAGCCATTGCATGAATGCTAATCAAAGAACCATAAAAAAACCTGTTTCCCTGAGCGGAGTCGGTTTGCATACAGGAAATCCTTCAACGATTACGTTCTATCCTGCCCCTGAGAATTATGGTTTTCGTTTTGTTCGCGCGGATCTTGACGGAATGCCTGAAGTTCCTGCCCTCGTGGATTATGTCACTGACATTGCAAGAGGGACAACTATTTCCTGCAATGGTGCAAGCGTACATACCGTTGAACATGTGCTTGCCGCCTTGGTGGGCTTGGAAATCGATAATTGCAGAATGGAATTGACTGCAAATGAGCCACCTATAGGAGACGGAAGTGCATTGCCATATGCTGAAGTGTTGCTTCAAGCAGGTTTCGAAGATCAGAAAGCACCAAGAGATTTCATTGTCATTGAACAAATGCACAGATATGTGAATGAATCAAAGCAAACAGAAATCGTGGCTTTGCCTAATGATGATTTTCGCATTACAGTGATGATTGACTATCAGAACTCGGCTTTGGCCAGCCAACATTCCGGCCTCTTTGATTTACAATCTGAATTTCTCAGAGATTTTGCACCCGCGAGAACATTTTGTTTTCTAACCGAAGTTGAATCTTTGCATGAGCAAGGATTGATTCGCGGAGGATCTTTGGACAATGCCATCGTTATCGTCGACAAAGAGATACCGGATGAAGACTTGCGTTCAATGTTGACAAAATTTGACATTGAACAAAATGCCATTCTTGGTCAAAACGGTATTCTCAATAATCGTTTGCTACGATTCAAAAATGAACCTGCAAGACACAAACTTCTTGACATGCTGGGTGATTTGGCCCTGATCGGAGCTCCAATCAAAGGTCAAATATTGGCAGCTCGACCGGGTCATGCCGTCAATATTGAATTTGCAAAAAAGATCAGAGCTCTGCATAAAGAGCAAAAAGTACAAAAACAGAAAAGCACACAAAAATCTGTACCCGTTTTAGATATCAATCAGATACTGAAGGTCATGCCGCATCGCTATCCATTTCTCTTGGTGGATAGAATCACAGAAGTGGATCACGAAGCAAAAAAGATCATCGGATACAAGAATGTGACGATCAATGAACCGTTTTTCCCGGGTCATTTTCCTGAAAGACCCATCATGCCCGGAGTATTGATCGTTGAGGCCATGGCGCAGGTTGGTGGACTGTTTTTATTGAATTCCGATTCCTATCAAGAAGGCAAATTGGTATTTTTCATGGCAATCAACAATGCCAAGTTCAGAAAGCCTGTCATTCCGGGTGATCAGCTCATCATAGAAGTGACCATGACCGGCAAGAGATTCAATACATTTGCGATGAGTGCCAAAGCATTCGTTGACGATGTGTTGGTTGCCGAAGCAGACCTTTCGGCTGCAATCGTAGACAAATTGCCCGTTTAATATTACCATCATCACCATGTCAGTAGAAATTCATCCTTTGGCCAGTGTGGCACCCGGAGCAAAAATAGGAACCAATGTCACCATTGGCCCATTTGCCGTTATTGAATCCGATACCGAAATTGGCGATGGTTCAACCATTCATGCGCATGCAACAATTTTGAACGGATCAAGAATTGGTAAGGAATGTGCGATTTTCCCCGGTGCTGTTATAGGGGCTGTACCACAGGATTTGAAATTTAAGGGTGAGCAAACATTTGCCATCATCGGTGAAAGATCCGTCATACGGGAATGTGCAACGATAAATCGTGGCACTGAAGCCACCGGTAGGGCAATAATAGGCAAGGATTGTTTGATCATGGCATATTGTCATGTGGCCCATGATTGTACTGTTGGAGATCATGTGGTGATGAGCAATGTCTCGCAATTGGCCGGACATGTCACGATTGGGAATTGGGTGATTCTCGGCGGACTTGCAAAAATCATTCAATTTTGTAGTGTCGGGGATCATGCAATGATAGGTGCTGATTGCAAAGTAACAAAAGATGTTGCTCCATATGCGTTGATTGGTCGTGAGCCTGCAAAAGTGGAGGGGGTCAACAAGATTGGACTTCGTAGAAGAGGATTTTCGAATCAGGCGATTGATGCCATTCAGGAATTATATTCCGCTGTGTTTTTTTCAGGGATGAATACAACCGACGGCATGGAGGAATATGAGCGTCTGCATGAAAACGTGTTATCGGAAGTTCAGGCATGCATTTCATTCATTCGTTCATCCCAAAAAGGAATCATTCGTTGATTTCCTCATACTCTAAACACATCGTATCAAAGATTCCTCCCATTCTTGCCTCAGCAGGCATTTTTTATTTTTCATCTCTCCCACAACCGCCATTTGTCATGACTTCATTTCAATGGCAGGACAAGGTTTTGCATTTCATTGCATATACCGCTTATGGACTAAGCCTCGCCATTGGTGTTCATGTGCATCACGCATTTTCAATCAAAAAGAAAATACTCATCATCGGCTTGATTGGTTGTGTCTATGCACTGAGCGATGAGTTTCACCAATCATTCGTACCCGGAAGAACCAGTGAACTAGGGGATTTGATTGCCGATTGGCTTGGAGTATTTCTATCAGTCTTTGTATATGTATTTTATTCACGACGATTCATTTCTCGAAAAGCATGAAGCATCACGATTTTCTGGCTTGATCATACAATTCATTGACAGCCTTCCAATTCACGATATTCCACCACGCATTCACATAATCAGCTCTTTTGTTTTGATGTTTCAGATAATAAGCATGCTCCCAAACATCAATCGCAAGAATCGGCACTGTATTCCATGATGTTAACTTATGTTGATTCTCAGCTTGGAGAATGATCAACATGCCATCATCTTTCCTATAGTGCAAAATTGCCCAACCACTTCCTTCAACCGCGATCGCAGATGCGGTGAATTGTTTTTTGAATTGATCGAAAGATCCAAAAGAAGCATTGATTGCATCGGCAATCGATGATGCTTGAAGAGTTCCTCCACCTTGTGAAACCGGAGCCATGCATTTCCAGAACAATGTATGAAGCGCATGCCCACCGCCATGAAAGGCACATTGCTTTGACCAATACTGTATGAATGTGAAATCGCCGGTGGCCCTCGCTTTGGCAAGTTCACTTTCAGCTTTATTCAATCCGTCAACATAAGCTTTATGATGTTTGGAATGATGCAATTCCATGGTCATGGAATCTATGAACGGTTCCAAATCAGCATATCCATATGGTAATTGTGGCAATGAGTGCTTTGTGAGTGTTCCTGAACTTTTGTCCATATCTTGAGAAAGGGCATTCATTGTTGCTGCCAAAGACCCTGCCATGACCATTCCGGAACCAATGAAATCTCTACGGTTAGTTTTCATGTTGAAAATCCTAATCAGTTTGATGAAGCAAGATCTTGTAATGCCTCATCGGGTTTCCAAAGATGTTTGGACAAATCTACGGCTTCTCCCACAAATGAAATATGTTCCTCCAAGAGTCTTTCTTTCATCTGTTCAGGGTAATCAAAGTGCATCTTACCTGATAATTCACCTAATCTATTGACAACTCGATGACATGGAATGTCGATTCTGTCTATAACGGCGTTCAAAGCCCAGCCCACCATCCTTGAAGAACCTTTTGATCCCAAAAACTCGGCAATGATCCCATAGGTGGTCACTTTACCCCTTGGAATACACTTTACGATCTCATAAACACGTGAATAAAAGTCATTTTTCATGGCTTCGGCAGGGTTGATTTTGTCAAATTTTCCTGTGTGGACAACTTTACCATCAATATGAGGGATTAAAATGAAAAAATTTGCATAAATTTCTAAGTCAAAATGTTACTATATGCACATGCTCTTTCACAATATGGCTCTTTCTTATCACGCCGAATCCGAATTTCTTCCTGAAAGAATTAAAGATTCAATTATCGCCGATGACTTCTCGGTGACCTTTGGGAGTGAAGTGTATACATTTGATGCAAAACCCGGTTTTCCGCCGGTGTTTCGTGTTAGAAATGAAGTCACACATGAAGAGCATGTAGTGATTGCCATCCATAGTCAGCAAGGAATTGAGATATCACTGAATGGTTACTCATATTTCATTTCTGTGGATACGGATTCCAACTCGCAATTCAGGAATATTATTTCAACAGGTTCCGGTACTCAAAATGCAATCGTAAAAGTACCTGCGCCAATGCCCGGTTTATTGAAATCAGTATCGGTTGATAAAGGACAAAAAGTCAGAAAAGGTGATCCACTTTTCGTTTTGGAAGCGATGAAAATGGAAAATGTGATCAAATCACCTATAGAAGGTATCATTGCTTCATTGTCCTGTGAAGCCGGAACTGCCATCGAAAAGGGCCATGTGCTTTGCACGATAGGTCCTTCAGAAAAACATTGAAAGAAACTAATCAGATATACTTACGTTTTCACTTCAAGGTCATGCCATGAATAAACGACTACTTACTCTCTTCGGCTGCATGCTGATCGGATGTTTTGCCATTGCACCATTGCAAGCCGGTACGATGAAAAATGCATTGCTCAATGCTGTAAAACAAACAGCTGAAAAAGGTCCAGAGGAACCTTTGTATCTCTATGCAGCTACAATTCAGAATGATGATGATGACAATGCCTCAAATGCTTTGAAAACAAAAAACATCAAAATCATCAATTTGGGTCCGGCAATTAATACAGGCGCAGATGAATATGCACCAACTGTTACCGCTGACGGTAAGACGCTCTTTTTTGTTTCAAACAGAAAGGGAAGTAAGTCGAGCGATGATGTAGAATATCGAGGACCGGCTTCTGATGACTTTTGGGCATCCAAAAAAGAAGGTCGTCTTGATGAATTTCAAGTTGACTCACTCTTTAACATTGAACCAGAGCCAAAAAATTCGAAGAATACGGTAAATACCATTTACAATGAAGGTGCGGCATCCATTTCATCCGACGGACAAAGGCTTATTTTCACAGCTTGTGATCGTCCCGATGGTTTTGGCTCCTGTGATTTGTATCTCACTGAAATCGATGGTGTGAAGTGGGGTAAGCCTTCAAATCTTGGAAAAGAGGTAAACTCGAATTTCTGGGATTCTCAGCCTTCACTTTCACCTGATGGCAATAGAATTTATTTTGCTTCTAACAGACTTGGACCGAATAATACAGATACCGATCCGGGCAATCAGAACTATGATATCTGGTATGCAGATTTTGACGAAGAAACCGGCAATTGGAAACCTGCAAAAAATATCGGTGCTCCAATCAATACACCCGGTGAAGAGCTCGGACCATTCATTGCCAAGGATGGGGTAACCCTTTATTT
>JBJTFZ010000216.1:0-2919 GCA_046093685.1 bacterium | reverse complement strand
TAATGAAGACATGCATCATACTTGTCCGTTCTTTGAGAATGTTGCGCCAATGTCAATGCGCATCTAAAGGCATGCAATAATTCTCCTGCTTGGACAAAAGTTTCGAATGCTTCTCGCAATAACCTTTCATCATCAGACTGTATCTCCAAATCTGAATTGAGTCTATATTCTTCACGAATCAACAATGCATGATGCAAGGGACTGTCTGTGATGTGAGTGATTGATTTCATCTCCGTTATAACGGAGCGCGCCTTTTCTCTTTGCATCATGCTGTGATACATCATATTGCGTATGCGCAGAATGTCCAAACGATAAGACAGAGCTCGATTATCGCTAATCAATTCACGAGAATGCAAATCCTCATATTTGTGTTCAAGAGCACTCAGGGTTTTATTCACGGATGCCATTGAATCCGTATAAAATCTCCGCTCGACCCTGAGAATCTCTTCCCTTCCGGACAAGACTCTATTCATTCACAACCCACTTCAGTAAGCCCATTTTATCTTGGAAGCCGCCAGCATCAACACTTCCCTGTGCGGCAATTTAATTTTTTTGCTGTGATTCCCACATCAAACCAAGAATGAATGTCAAGTATTCCATTGATTGCGTATTTTTCACAAAATTCATTTTATCGGAGCTCCCATGGATTTCTTGGTTACACTTCATGGTCACAATCGCTGGCTGATTGTATTGTTCGCGATAACTGCAATTGTTACACTCATCATGAATTTGAAAGATTCAAGAGAATATAAATCAATCACGAGAATTTCGGGCCTTATCTATGCATATGCATTGGGTATTCAATTTTTGATCGGCATTCTTCTGTTTTATCCGAAGGCTGAATCTTTGGATTGGAATATGTCTGCACTGCGTATACAATTTGAACATGCAACAACAATGATCCTCGCAGTTGCAATCGCTCACAGCCCTGCTGCTTGGAAAAAGCTTGAGACTCCCAAAAGGCTGAAAAACGCCCTTATTGCCTATATCATTTCTCTGTTTCTGATCTTTCTTGGGGTCATCAGAATAGGTGGAATGTCCTTATGGACCGGTTCATGATTGATTGCTCCATCCTGAAATGCAGGAAGCAATCATCAATGCACCTAATCGAGATGTTCTTTTGTCTATGTCAAGTGTAGGGTTTATTTCAACGACATCAATGATTCGAGCACCATTTTCTCCGGCTGAATAGGCCATTCTCACGATTTCATCTGATGTGAATCCTATAGTTGCTGGTGCACTCACACCGGGAGCGAATGCTGAACATACAGCATCCATATCGAAAGAAACATAGATCTCATTGTCTGTCGCCCGCATTCCTTTCATCAACTCCGACAATTGATTTGCAGGATCCCCTGCAAGCCGAATATGCTCATATGGTATGATTCTCCCACCTTCATGTTCAACAAATTCTCTGTGATGTGTTGATGCTGCAAAGCTTTGAGTTCCGAATTCAATGAATTGATCGGCTTTTGCAGTCTCCATCATTTCTCGGAATGGGGATCCGGAATGTGACATGCCCTCAACCTTTTTGCGAACATCCAAATGCGGATCAATATTGATGATACCAATCTTGGAATATGTATCTCTCATGGCTTTGCAAGAAGGAAATGCTATGTCATGCCCGCCTCCGATGATAAGAACACGAGCGCCCAAATCCAATAGCGAATGAAGTATATCTTCCTGGTCAGTGCGAATATCCTCCAAAGTTCTCCCTTCACACATGATATTTCCGATATCAAGGATTGTCGAGCAATTGGGACCCAATCCATGAATCGATAAAGCAGCCAGACTTTCTCGAACTGAGAAAGGCGCCATAGCCGCTCCAGACCTGCCTCCATTTCTCTGAACACCAATGTCTTGAGGAATTCCAAGGAGTACGATATCCCCTTCAGAAACCTTGCTCAGTGAAGAGACAGATTCAATGCAAGAGCCGATTCTTCTGTCTTCGGGCTCCCTTGGTTCAGGCAGTGATGACCATCCATCATAAGGAACAATATGTGTATTCATCATGAAAATCTCCAAAAGTGCATTCCCGCAACACGGCGTTTTTTTGTATTTTTGTCTGCACTTCATCCAATCAAGCGGAGCTTCATTCATGATTTTGACAGACAAGGAAATCCTTGCAAATATAGCAAGCGGAAGAATCGTTATCACTCCTTTTCGAAGAGAAAGGCTTGGATCCAACAGTTATGATGTTCACTTGGGGAATATTCTAGCTACCTATGATAATGAAACCCTTGATGCTCGAAAGCACAATACCATAACAACATTCGAAATTTCAGAGGAAGGCTATATCCTCAAACCCGATGTGTTTTATCTTGGTGTAACCGAAGAATACACGGAAACACATGACCATGTCCCATTTTTGGAAGGCAAATCCAGCATCGGCAGACTTGGAATTGACATCCATGCAACTGCCGGTAAAGGCGATATAGGCTTTTGTAATTATTGGACATTGGAAATTTCCGTGAAACAACCCGTCAAAGTGTACCCCGGTATGCCCATAGGACAACTCATTTACTTTGAGGTCAAGGGAGACATCGAGGTTCCATATAATGCAAAGGGTTCTGCAAAGTATAATGCAAAAACTCAAGCTCCAGTCGAATCCATGATGTGGAAGAATTTTTTATGAATCAGTCTTTGTTGATCGCGGCATTCTCACGGATGATTTTGATTTTCTCACTTGCAGTGATTGGATCTTGTTCATTTGATGAAGAAGATGCAACGATTTTCGATGACTCTTCCATCATCGAGAGAAGAAAAGAGATTGATGATTTTTTTCTTAACGATGCTTCGTCTCCACTACACGAGGAGCAAAAAAAGGAATTCAAAGGATTGCAATATTTCCCTCCTTCAGAAGATTATGCATTTTATGCAACTTTCGATAAAGCTTCAACTTCTGATACAGTTCAATTA
>JBJTFZ010000215.1:0-2623 GCA_046093685.1 bacterium | reverse complement strand
AGCTTTTGCCGCTTGGGATCTTGCAATAAGTGTGCCTTGGCGCGCTCTAGCTTCATCAAGCTTGCTTTTTAATGCAGTCAACTGAGTTTGTAATTTCTCGGAGGTGGCTTTAGCTGTTGTATACACCGGTTCCAAATCTGTGATGTTCTTATCAAAAACAGCTTTCTTTTCAAGAGCAGCTCTTGCCAAATCTTCTCTTCCTACCGTGATTGCCTGTTGTGCCTTGTACATCCACTCTGCAGATTCAGTTTTGGACTTCTCGATTTTTCGCAATAAAGATTTTTCATGAGCCATTGAGTTTGCCACGGCCAATGTTGCTTTATTGACGGACTCTTCCATCTCCAAGACCATTTGTTTGAGCATTTTCTCGGGGTCTTCAGCCTTGTCAAGCGTATCATTGACATTTGCTTTAAAGACATCGGCTATTCTGGAAAATATTCCCATTTCCACTCCATATTTCAATAAATGAGATTAGATACTGCAAAAATAACAGATATCCGATTGTTTTGACATCAACAATCTATAGAACACAATAACTTAGTAAATTTGTTTCATCCTTCACCTAATTGTTAGATAAGAGATGAGTGTACAATCCGAAGCAATTGAAGCCGTTGTGGAACATTTTGCATCACTTCCTTCCATAGGAAGAAAAACAGCCCAAAGACTGGCTTTTTATTTGTTGCGCCAACCGGATGAATTCATTCGGTCATTCAGTTCCTCACTCATTCGCATGAAGGAAATGGTAAAATCTTGTTCAGTTTGCTTTACCTATACAGAGCAAGACCCATGCCCAATTTGTTCTTCAACGAAACGTGACAGATCATTGATTTGTGTTGTTGAGCAACCTACCGATGTACTCATCATTGAACGAATGAGTGAATTCAAAGGAATGTATCATGTTTTGCATGGTAATATCAATCCTCTAGAAGGTGTAAATCCCGATGATTTGAAGATAAAAGAACTTATTTCAAGACTTTCTGTTGATGTAAAAGAGGTGATTCTTGCTCTTAATCCAACCGTTGAAGGTGAGGTGACCATGCAATATCTTGCCAGAATGATCAAACCTTTGAATATTACGGTAAGTAGACCTGCTAGAGGAATTCCCATTGGTAGTGAACTGGAATACACGGATGAGGCCACTTTGTCCAAAGCTTTGGAATCCAGAATTGCAATGTAAAGTCAAACATATCATGCTTCGGACAATGTGTTTGATCCTTGGTTTCATGTTTTCAGCATGTGGTCTTTTGGAACCAAGAAGTCCAGAATTACCTACAAATACAGTTCAATATGACCCTGCTTTTGATCATCAAACTGTTATAGTGAATCTCAAAAAATCCATACAGTTCAAAGATCCTGCCGGGTACATCCGTTGCATGACCGATACACTAGAAGGTAATGCGCAAATATTTGTTTTTGAACCAAGTATAGAAGTGTTATCAAGATATTCCGGGGTGTTTCAACAATGGTCTCTGAATCAAGAAAGAGCATATTTCCAAAATGTGTTGTCAAAGATTCCCAAAGATGTTCCCACTGATTTAGCTCTATTAAACATAATGTATGATGGTGTAACGCCTGATTCAGTCATCATGCAAGCGGAATATACATTGTCTCTTCCTCATACGGTTAGTTCCATCTCCAAATAAGCGGCAGGGACTTTAAGTTTTGTACTAAAACGACAAAAAAACGGGCTTTGGGCCATTCAACGATGGACAGATTTTGTCCGTAACAATAATACAATCGGTGAATCATGGAGTTATGTAAAAGCACAATTCAACAATTAAGTATCTCTATTGTAATTCTTTTTTCCAATTTTGGGGTTTCCTCTCTGATTGGACAACAATCCTATTACTGTAAAGTACGCCTTCCGGAAATTGTAAATAGTTATTCCAAGACTTTACTACCTGTTTTGCATCCCTCTGGTTCCAGACTATATTTTGTTCGTAAAGAACATCCAAATAATATTGGCGGAATATCAGACCCAGATGATATCTGGTATACTGATAGAATTCAGGATAATGTGTGGACTCCGCCTGTCAATGCAGGTAAATCTATCAATACAAATAAATCAAATGCACTATTTTCAATCACTGCCGATGGAAATTCAGCATTCATTGCAACTGTTGATGACATGGGTTCATTGACTTTTCATATGGCTGAACTCAATGTTAATGAATGGATTATCGGTCCTGCTTTTGCAATGCGTGATTTTGTAATGAAATCCCCTCAATATTTTGCAACTATGAATGCAGACCAAAATGTAATGTTACTAGCCATGAATCATGATGGATCACTTGGTGACTTGGACATTTATGTATCATTCAAGTCTAAAAAAGGAGGATGGTCGAAACCATTGTGGATGGGGAGGGATGTCAATTCGCAATCGAGAGAGGGCTCTCCATTTCTAGCTCAAGACAATAAAACTTTATACTTTTATTCCAATGGATTTGGTGGTTATGGAGGAAGTGATTTGTTCATGACCAGAAGGTTGGATGATTCATGGCAAAAATGGTCACAACCTCTGAATCTTGGCCCATATATCAATACACCCGGGAATGAAAGGTCCATAACACTCACTGCTCGTGGAGATACGGCATGTATCATTTCAACTGATTCAACCAATGAC
>JBJTFZ010000214.1:0-3513 GCA_046093685.1 bacterium | reverse complement strand
GAAGAATGATCTCCTTATCGGTTCTTTGAATGATAGTACCCACATAAGTCAAACCTTCCTCACCTTTCATCTTAATGAGGGAAACTTCTTCTCTATCAAGGAGGCCATTACTTAGAGTGTCAACCTGAGCAAAAACCACCGCTTTGGATGAGAAAACAAGGGTAAAGAAAAGAAATAGGAATAAATGTCTCATTACTTGTCTCCGCTATTCTAAACAGGTTATTTACTTTTCAATATGCTGCAATATGGGTAATTGATGGTTTTTCTCGAACAGATTACTGTTTTGGCAGTATATTTGCTTCACTCTGACAATTATTACATTTTAACACTAGGGATTTTATGGGTGCCATGCACAGGGTGTTTGTACTGTTCTTGGTATTGTTGTTGATTGGTGGCTGTTCCGATGATAGCTCAAAAAAAGGGCCTGAAGAGGTTTCAAAATCAAGTCCAATGTCTAAAGGTATGTCAATTGATACCTTGGCACAGAAACCAAAAGATACCATCATCAAAAACAAAATCGATACGGTCAAGAAAGATTCTTCAACTCAAGTCCTGACCGACTCAACCATACTTGGCATACGCAAGGATTTTCCTATGCCTTCCGGCAGAGTTGTCAATGTTTTAATTCCATGAATTGATTCGATATTGTGACAAATATCCGCCAGAGCCGATGCAAATCATGTGGTTCGATTCTTTTTGGATTCCGGTTGCATTGAAATCATCTCCATACCTCGTGGTACATTCTCTTTGATACGCAAAGGTGACACCACCGGAGGAAACATCATTGCGAATGTTCGCTCGATTTATGGTCAACAACGGTATATCAAAGAAATAACCAAAATCGCTAAAATCAAATCAGTCGATTATTTTATTGAATTTGGATTTTCACAGGCAATGGGGATCATTGAATTATTGGGATATTCAGACAATGCAGCCTCCACATTGCGTGTTCTTCGATCGAGAAAAGCTTTTACAACCGGAGATCATCAGCGTTCTTTCAATCAAGGTCAGTTCATAAGGCAAGCCATTCTGAAAGTATTTGATAGAACAGATGACATGATGGGCAAAGTGGGAATCAGAGCAGCGCTTGCGCTTGCCAACACAAATTTATCCTATGATGCGACGGGGTATCTTCTCAGTGAATTGCGAAAACATGGATTCACCTCTTCTACGCATGACAGAATATGGGTTCGCATGAAACCGAATTATTTGTCACAGATGAAACATCTCAATTTCGATTCAGCCAATGTGGAAACACTTGAGGCCGGAATAGAAAAAAAAGTAAAGGGCATGCTTGAGGGGGATAGAAAAACTCCTGAAGGATATGCCAAAAGGTTGAAGGCTCTCGTCAGCAAGGCAGCTGCCGATTCAGCCAAGAATCCGGCAAGATTGATAAGTACTCTTGCATTTCCTTATCAGCAAAAAGCATGGATGCAAGTTAAAGACAAAAAAGAAAGAGCTCAGGTTCGTGATAGAATTTGCTTGCTTCTCATCAGCGCATTCAACAGAACAAACAAACCAATTGATGCAAAAACAGTTCAAGACTATCTCAACCTTGAACATGAAGCATATGGTCAATCAACAAAGTAAAATGTTTACAATTTTTGTTTTCAAAATGCAGAAAATGATACTTTTTGGAATGATAATAAAATCCTCCACTACTTTGGCATGCATGCGTGCCATACCTATCTTTTTGATTTGTATTTCACTTCTCTCTTGTGACTCCAATCAGGAGATTCCTCAACAACCCTCTCCCGTCAAAAAAAAGCAACATGCTCAACCTGCTGAAACTCAAAACATTCAACCAAATGACAATGCCGCACAGGTGTATAAACCCATAATCGGAGATACTTCGGTTGACATTGAGAACATGGATTATCCAATGCCCTCAGGCAGAGTGATCAGTGTTTTAATCACTGGCATTGATTCTCGTTTGGGTGAAAAGACAGCTAGAGCCGATGCGAATCATCTCGTTCGCTTTTTCTTGGATTCCGGTCAGGTGGAAGTAATTTCAGTGCCGAGAAGCACTTATGCCGATGCTAAGTTCACAGATCCTAGAGGACAACTCATCGGGAATGTTCGCCTAACTCTTGGCCGAGATCGATACATGAAGGAAATCAAACGCGTTACGGAAGTGAATAAAATTGACTTTTTTGTTGAATTTGGTTTTTCGCAGGCAATGGGTATCATTGAAATCATGGGGTATAAAGAAAATGCTTCGAATGCTTTGCGCGTGATACGCTCAAGAAAAGTGTATGCCGCTGGCGATAAACAACGCTCTTATAATCAAGGACAATTCATTCGACAAGCAATTCTTCGAACATTTGATTATACGGACGACCTTGTGGGTCAACTCGGTATCAGAGCCGCATTGGCATTATCGACTTCGAATCTGTCTTATGATGCAGCAAGTTTTATCCTTGATGAAATGCGTGCACATGGCTTCAGTTCAAATACTCCTGAAAGAATTTGGGTCCGAATGATGCCTAAGTCAGGATATAATCTCAAAGTATTCAATTATGATTCATCGAATATCTCCAATATCGAAGCGGCAATTGAATCCAAAGTCCAACATATTGTTGGCAAGAATGATCGCAAACAACCTGAATACTATGCAAACATCCTTCGAGGACTTTTGGCCAAAGTGGAGAAAGACACCAATAAACCTGAACGCGTCATTGATTCTCTTGCACATCCCTTCAAACAAAAGTCATGGATTCAGATTCAGAATGTGAATGAGCGCATTGCTCTTCGAGATAAATTGTGTTTTATGCTAGTGAATGCATACAATAAAAAAGGAAAGACAGCTGAAGCATTTGAAATCGTGAAATACATCGAACAAGAAGATGCATTCAGAAAAAGCGGAACGATGAAATAAGCGGATGACTATAAAAATTGGACGCAATCAATCGAATTTGAGAAATGATGATTTTTCTCTGCATTGAATAAAAAAAACTATTCCGAGCATAAGCGTGGAATAGTTTTTATTGCGGAGGGAGAGGGATTCGAACCCTCGGTAGCGTCCTTAAACACTACAACGGTTTAGCAAACCGGCGCCTTCAGCCACTCGGCCATCCCTCCGTCTTAAAGGGAGACAAAGATACATACTTGCTCTTAACCTCCCAAACAGTTTTTGACTACACTTTCATCACAACAAATCAAGTTGCGGCGTTGCTTCAGGTGTTCCTGATTCCTCGCCACCATCTTCATCATCTTCATGAGGAACGGTTGTGATATCCGCAATTTGATCTCCTTCTTCAAGTCTGATCAATCGAACACCTTGCGTATTTCTACCAATGATTCGTACATCCTTTACGGGTTGCCTGATAAGTATTCCACCTGTGGTCATGACTACCAAATCATCGCTGTCTTGAACTTCCATGATGCTTACCACTTCGCCTGTCTTTTCTGTGATATACATGGAAATCACGCCTTTGGCTCAGCGTTTGGTAATCCTGAACTCTTCATAATTCGATCGCTTCCAATAGCCAATTTCTCATACGACAATAACAT
>JBJTFZ010000213.1:0-13654 GCA_046093685.1 bacterium | reverse complement strand
CATCATTTACTTTACCGGGGCCTGCGGCAATTATTTCGCCCTGCATGGGCTTTTCTTTTGCAGTATCGGGAATGATGATTCCACCGGCTGTAACTTCTTCCGGTTTTGACGGACGCACGAGCACTCTGTCGTGCAAAGGAGTCAAGTTCATCTGAACCTCCATAATTGAAAAAACATTGTTGAAATAATAGGCAATATACGGTATTAGCACTCCTTTATGATGAGTGCTAATGGCGGACTTTGACGAAGGTGGCATCTCTATTATTGTTGAAATGTGGATAACTTTCAACTATTATGGCATTATTGGAGAAATTTCATAATCATTTGCATCAAATAGAGAACTTTTCCACATATACAAATCCTATCGAATCCTTATCTTCGTGAGCAGCCAAGATGGAGGAAAAAATGAAACAACACGCAAATACTTCCGGCATCGATTCCGGTGCATCCCTTGATATTCACAGAGCTTTGGACCTTTTGTGGGCTGAAATCCGCAGACATGCCGATGCATATACTGCATTGAAGACGGCTCATGCGGAAATTGAACAGCAAATGATTAGCACGCATAAAGTGCAATCGATGAAAGAAAAGGATCAAGAAAAACTCCTGCAAGAACAAAAAGTTCTTAATGATCGGGTAAAGGCTTTGGAAAGAAGTCTTCAGCAGAGTGCGGGATTGCAACAATCCTATGATGCTTTGCAGATAGAAATGCAAGCATTGAAAAGGCAATCTGCTCAGTTTGATGAAGAATTGTCTGTTCGTCAAGGGCAAATTGAAATATTGGAAGGCAAATTGGCAAATCATGCATCAATGGATGGTGCAATGAGAACTGCACTTGCTTCATTGATAAAAGAAACATTGGACATCATTGAGTTTCCTCAATCTGAAGAAGAACTTCATGAAGTCTCCCAGGCTGTTATGAAACATGTCAGGGGATTAAGAATTGATGCAGAAGACAGACTGGAAGAGTTGCAGGCCTTAAGAAGCGGTGCAAAATCTCAGAGAAAAGCAACTGTTTCTGATTCAGGTTCTGAGGCATTGCTCAAAGAAATTGATGATCTCAAATCTGAGAACAAAGAATTGCTTCGAGCATTAAGGGAAAATGAAAAAGGGTTGAGTACATCGAAGCCGAGTGAATTAGAGGCTGAAATCAAAGACTTGCATTTACAGCTCGAGTTGAAACACTCGGATATTGAAATGCTCGGCAATCGTCTTAAACAAGCAGAAGATCAACTCGATGATGAACGAGAAAAAAATCGTGAATTGAAAGATCAAATCATTGCTCTTCGCGATCTTCATCCTGAGGCATCGGGTAGAAAATCTTCACTCGAATCCTCGGTTGAGAAATTGAGACAGGAGCGCTCGGAATTGCAATCGAAAATCGAAGAGTTATTGTCTATTCAGAATGAAAAAGATGATATGATTGATGCCCTTCGTTCTGCAAAAGGTGATTTGTTTGACGAAGCAGGATTCACTTCTCTTCGCAAAGAAAACGCCACTTTGAAAGCAGAGCGTTTGGAATTGATACAGAAATTTGAAGAATTACAACAGCGTTTGGAAAAAGCGCTGAATGCATAAATGTAGATAAGGATTCCGATGAAAACCACACGATTTCACGCAATACATAAGCGTCTGGGCGCAAAGATGGTCTCTTTTGCGGGATTTGAAATGCCCATTCAGTATCCCGCAGGGATTATAGCCGAACACATGACAGTACGAAACAATGTCGGTGTTTTCGATGTGTCTCACATGGGAGAAGTGGAAGTTCGCGGACCTCAAGCCTTGGATTTCATTCAGAAAATTTCAATCAATGATGCCTCTAAACTTGTTCAGAACAAAGCGCAGTATTCCGCAATGTGCTATCCTGATGGCGGGATCATTGATGACATGCTTGTCTATCATAGAGGCGATCATTATATGCTCGTCATCAATGGTGCATGCGCAGAAAAGGACATTGCTTGGATCCATGAACAAGCTGTTGGCATGGATGTTACCATCACTGATGTCAGCGATGAAATCAATCTTCTTGCCGTGCAAGGTCCCAAGTCGATTGATGCATTGCAGACTTTGACAGACACTCCACTCTCTGATATTTCATATTATGGTTTTGCAGATGGAACATTGGGTGATATCCCGATGATTCTTTCTCGTACAGGATATACCGGTGAAATTGGATTTGAATTGTATTTCCGCGGAGATGAATCCGTTTGCGAAAATGTATGGAACTTGTTGTTTGAAGCAGGCAAGAAATATGAAATTCAGCCTGTGGGATTAGGAGCTCGTGATACTCTGCGTTTGGAAAAAGGATATTGTCTCTATGGAAATGATATCACGAAGGATACAAATCCAATCGAAGCAGGATTGGGTTGGATAACCAAACTTGCCAAAGGTGCATTCAATGGATCTGATGTCATCGCAAATGTGAAAGAGCATGGTCCCGAAAGAAAACTCATTGCATTCAAAGTGATCGCGGATAAATTCATCGCTCGTCAGCATTATCCCATTCATCGCGGTGGTGCGCCCGTTGGAGAAGTGACAAGCGGTAATATTTCTCCAATTTTGAATATAGGAATTGGTCTTGGTTATGTTCCGACATCATTATCCGAGCCGGGAACAATCATTCAAATTGCGGCAAGGGGAAAAGAATTTGATGCCGAGGTGGTAAAACTCCCATTTGTCTGAAACAACAGAGAATAAAAAAAGCCTTGCTCTCAAAAAGAGCAAGGCTTTTTTGTATGTAATTCGAATTATCGAATAATGCTGAACTGACCACCGAACATCGCTTTGTCAGTATTGGAAACAATACTGAACATATAATGTCCAACAGGTAATGAGGCCACGGAGAAGTGAGTGCGATTGTTTTCTACTACGATTGGGAATTCGCCAAGCATCATTCCCATCATTGAATACACTCGTACAAGTCCATTGCCTTCATGTCCGTTCAATCCGGATATTGTGACATTTTGAGAAGCAGGATTAGGATAGACATTCTCACCTTGAATGCTTATCGGATCATTGATTGAAAGAGCTGAACTGCCAAGAGTCAAGTCTTTTTGAACATCAGCTGCTATTACATAATCGGTTGATACTGTTCCAAAGGAGGGTTCATAATCAACCATGTCTGCCATGATTGAAAATGTTCCTTGTCCTAGATCATACATTGCATATGAACCGGCATCATCACTCATTGAATAATCAGCAATCTCATTGTTTTCATCTAGAGCCACAATCAATGCACCACCAAGATTTTGTTCTGCGAGCGGAGCATCGGATTTCATTTGTCCACGACCCTTGATGAAGCCGTCCACGCGAGCAGCCCCACGCTTTCCGAGCACAGGACGCAAGCGTATGTCATATACGATTGTGATCATCACTTCGCCAACTTCAATCTTTGTGGCTTCTTTCCACGACATTGCGGCAAAGCCGGTTGATGAATAAAATCCCGGGGCATAATTGCGTGTGAACGGTATGCCCTGAAGAATATAGGTACCGGGCTCAATATTGCTGAGTAAAGCATTCCCCAAGGAATCGGTTTCAACGCTAATCGCATAACCTTTCTTTGGTTCTTTTCCGGCAGGGACAGGATGAAGAGTGACTCGTCCCTTGATTCCAACATTGTTTGTATCCTTGATGGAAACAGCCAAACCATTATTGTAAGATGCCTTTCTGAACAAGGTGAAATTGATTACCATCACATCTGTAACTGTGAAGCGAGTTGCTTCATTTGCATTGCGTTTGCCATCATAATAGACATGGCTATGTGTCTTTGCTAATGCCTCATTAGGCATTGCCATACCAATGAAGGTCATTCCTGCGGGGACCTCGATGCGATAATTTCCAAGATCATTGGTTTTTGTGATGAATTTCATTCCTCCATCTTTGCTTCCGCCATTAGCTTCCACAATGAGGAAAGACACCATTGAATTAGGAACAGGATTACCTTCGCTGTCCTTAACCATACCCTCAATCACTTTCATTGCAGGTTTTTCTTTCGGTGTGACTTTTGCAACGATTTCAATGATCTTGTCACAAATAGCTTTCAATTCGATTGCTTGACTCATTTCTTTCGCATTTTCAAACCATTCAGCTATGAATCCATCACCTTCGAATCTAATCTTGTATGTTCCTTCTCGAACCATGAGCATCCACTGCCCATTGCGGACATAAGTTTCATAAGAGGATGGTCCTTGATTGTCTTTTTCCAATCTAATGGCCTTCACTTTGCCACTAACAATCGGATTGCCGGCATCATCTTTCAGCATGCCCACAAACTTTGCGCATGGAGGCAGTGCAGGACTTCCGTCACAATTTGATTTTACGACAATTTTGAATGATTGATATGTGACGAGAGTATCATTGCCTTTGATGAAAACTGCTTTGATTTTTACATCATATACACCTTCTTTTGTTGGAGTCCAAGAAAAGCGCCCTGTCTTTTCATCAATGCTCATTCCATCAATTGAAGTGAATAATGACCAAACAACAATGCCACCATCTGCAGGAACTGTTGCAACTGCTTCATACACATATAGTTTGTTTATGCAAGCCTGCTCTTTTGGTTTTGAGGTGATAGAAAATGTTTTCTTATCACTATTCACGATGAGTTTATAGACTTTCATTGCTTGTGATTTTGGTGCATCAAGCATCCATGCGGAAACTGCAATTTCATGTGTACCGACGATTGGATTCGCCCATTCGATCAGCCCCTTATCTGAAATGGTCATGCCGGCGGGTGAGCGCTCCAACTTATATGCAAATCCACCTTTATAACTTTCGGGATATTGCAATTTCACCTGGAATTTATAGGAGTTTCCGACCGTAATTGTCTGAATCAATGGATCGATGATAACAGCAAATACTGTGGGTGTTTCACCTTTGATGACAATTGAAATTTTGTCGGAAGGTTCGCTGATGGCTCCACGGGATCGGGCCACAACATAAAACTTATGAGTACCCGCGGGGACATCCTTTACGCTTGCAGTTGTTTTCCATGTCTCGATGATTGCCTTGAAATCAGTGGTGCCATTTGCTGTCATCGAAGCCATGTATACAACATATTCCAAAGTTGTGTCATCAGAAGGTGCAACCCATGAAAGATTGACTATTGCCGGAGCAATTCCGGAACCTTCAGCAACAACCTTGAGCTCTTTGGGCTTGCCGGGGGCATTTGCCATGACGGATGATGAACCTGCAAACAATGCTATCAACATGCACAGGAACAGGTTGAAAAAACGGTGTGAGTAGACCATTGTGGACCTCTTTACTAAAAATGAAACAATTAATTTTTGTTTAGAAAGCGAGCTTGGTAATGGAGTTTCCGTAGAATGCTGTTCGGATTTTTTTACCTTCAGATTCAATTTGAATATTATTGACCGAGAAACGAGATTCAATGAAAATTACGGTTGCTTGAGGTCTTCCCGGACTCTGTGTTCGTACTGCATAGACAAAGAAACCAAGTGTATTGTCACCATCCATCAAGTTGAACACTCTTTCAGATCTGATGATTCGAAATCCCATGGACTCTTTTTTCTTGAAAAACACATAGGATTTCATGTTGGCTTTTGCTGGAATTGTCATTCTTTTTTTCTGCGGATCCGGCATGAAAGTGAAAACAGGAATGTTCATCGTGTCTATTTCACATTCAAATTCATATGGCACGGCTTCTTCATAATTAGAATTATCATCCACGGATGTTTTTACATTGAACTTCAAAGCAACTTTGAGACTTTCTTTTGAAGTGGTGTCTATGAATATTTTCTCTGCCACACATGATATGAAACGAAAACCATAATCCATTTGGCCATTGGCGGTAAATCTGTCGGTTGATCCTGCTCCGTCTACTGATATTTTGACTTCGCTTGGTTGAACCGGTTTTGAAGCAATTGGGATTTCCTTGATTGAAGAATCCAAATCCGTGGGCGATTTGCATGAGGACATAGCAATCATGCATGTCATAAGCATGAGAGAAACTTTTTCAAGCGTGATGTATTTTGTCAACATATTGTTCACAGTGTGATGGAAATGCCGTATAACAAATCAAGTTTTTGAGAATCGAACCAATTTCCTTGGAATTGAAATCTCATATATGACTGTTCAACTCCGAATTGAAGTCCGATTGACTGAGTGATTGGATAGGAAATACCAATACCCAATCTTCCAAGCAATCCAATTTCCGTTCCTCCGGCCACTGCTTGAGCATATATTCTGGAATTGCCGAAAGATTGTAGCGGCGAGGTTCTTCCTTGAAGAAATAATCCGCCTGTAAGCATGGGTGAATATTGATTGAATGTATAAGATCTATCCTCTTTAAGCCCATGATATCGCAAAACAAATGGTTCGCGACCGGCTTCCAATCCAATTGCAATATGTTCTCCGAATGACCATGCAAAGGTGATGCGGGAATTGTCCAGAATGCCCAGTTGCTCACGAATACCCGAAAACTCAGGAGACTGCAAGCCGGTGAGCCCTCTCAATTGCATCCAAAACTGTGGATATGTCGTAGCTGTTACATTGGAGAGTGATGCCTCTGATTTTTGTGTTGCTTCATTTTCACCGGCAATCACTTTGTTCTGCGATGTTCCAGGCTGAACTTCACTGATTGCAGGGAGTTTCTCTTGTTGTTGTGTTTCAACAAAAGGTCTGTTCGCACTTTCCGAAGAACCGGAGTTGGTATTGAGCCCGCTTTCTTGATTGACTGAAATAGGTGGCAATGTGATCAAGGGCGTCACACTTGCGGTATTCAGGGTTCTGTCTTTATACACGATTTTGACAGGGCCCTTTTGTTGCAAAATTATTGAAGGCACCTGTGGAGAAATGCCAATGGAAGTGAGTGGAGACAGTGTTTCTTTTCCTGAATTTCTACGCATCAATTCAGCAATTTCATTTCGTTCATTCGTGCTGAAAGAATCTCCAATTCCATATCCTCCCGCCAATCCTGCAGCAAGAAAAGCAAGGGGTAACAAAGCTTTTTTCCATGTTGATTGTTCTTTCACCGCGGGATTTGAAGACATCCCCAATTGTGAAAACACAGCATCTTTTGCAGTAGGGGGCGGAGTGAAAGCTTCGATGTCATGAGGAATCACATTGCGCATCGTAATGAGATCGCGCATTGTTGAGCGAGATTCGTCAGCATTGGCAGCAAGTGATTGAAACATTGCATCTTCCTGTTCCAAAGGCAATTCGCCATCCAGATAGGAAATCAATTGTTCATCGATGTGTTCGGGTTTGGAATGTTGATCCATGATATCAACTCATTGTTTTCATTGTTGTGAAAGCTCAGCTACATAAGGAGCTAGAATCTCTCGTATTTTCTGCTTGGCTCTGAAAATCCTGATTTTCACGGTTGACAAAGAAGTTTCCGTCAAATCAGCGATCTCTTGATAACTCAAGCCCTCATATTCTCTTAATACAAATGCTTCTTTATAGTCTTCTGGCAATGTTTCCATTGCCTTGGTGATGAGTTCGAGAAGCTCTTTTTTTTCATGTGGAATGTCATTGTATGTTGGAAGGTGATATTCTTCCAGGCTCACATGACCTTTTTGCCCTCTTTGCATGTTAAGGCATAAATTTCTAGCAATTCGCAACAAATATGCAGGAACATTTGTCATCTCTCTTTCCTGCTGAGCGCTGTTGTAGAACTTGACGAATGTGTCTTGGAAAGCATCCTGTGCACGATCATAATCTCCCAATATGCGCCGGCAATACGCAAAGATTCGAGGGGAATATCGGGCATATAACTCCGCAAATGCTTGTTCGGAAATAGGTTTCCCCATTCTGAGCATGGCATAGAGTTCTATGTCTGAATGCTGTGCAAGACTTTTGGTCATACGCGTGTAATAACAATTTTACCACAAATTTAGTTACAATTTTCCCCACTTGAACCCTCCTCTCAAACTCTGCAATACATTGAAAGTTGATTGTGGCATCAGCATTCTTTTTTGAAGAACCGTCGCTTTGCTATCTTTGACGGCAAGGACATGAGAGTTGTAACACTATTTTGCGGGACATCATGGAATTTCTACATATTTTTCTTACTCCTGAGGGACTCTTTAGTTTATTGACTTTGTCATTGCTGGAAATAGCATTGGGTATAGACAATGTCATCTTTGTTTCGATTATTATAGGGAAATTACCCAAAGAACGCCATGAAACGGCTAGAAGGATTTGGATAGCCGGCGCTTTGATACTTCGTTTTTGTCTACTATTGAGCATTTCCTATTTGGCAGGACTTACATTTCCGCTATTTGAAGTTTTGGGGCATGGATTCAGCGGAAGGGATTTGATCATGATGTTTGGTGGATTGTTCCTTTTGGCCAAGAGCACATTGGAGATTCACTCCAAGTTGGAAGGTGTGCATCATGGACAGGACACCAGAGCAGGGAAAAGTGCTTTTGCATTGGTGATGGGTCAGGTTTTACTCATAGATTTGGTGTTTTCATTGGATTCCGTGATCACAGCCATTGGTTTGGCAAATCATATTCCCGTCATGGTGGCCGCCATTATCATTGCTTTGACAATCATGGTGGTGTCCTCAACAGCAATCAGCGAATTCGTTGAGCGCCATCCAACCTTGAAGATTTTGGCATTGTCATTTTTATTGATGGTTGGATTGACATTGTTTGTTGAGGGCTTCGGAGTTCATGTTCCAAAGGGCTATATCTACACTGCAATGGCATTTTCATTGCTTGTTGAAACCCTTAATATTCGTTTGAGAAAAAAAACTCAAACTCCACCAGTGCATTTGCGGTGATTGCATGGCCACCCGACCACAATTTCAAGCGGACAAAATCTCCGGATTGGGGATGACCATATTCTCCGAGATGACAAGGCTAGCTCAGGAATTCAATGCAGTAAATCTTGGTCAAGGATTCCCGGATTTCGATGGACCTCAAGAAATAAAGCGTCTAGCGATGGAAGCCATAGCCTCCGGGCAAAACCAATATGCTCCCATGATTGGTTTGCCGGCTTTGCGCAGAGCTGTAGCCAGGCATCAAGCACGGTTTTATGTTCATGAAATTGATCCCGACACAGAAGTTACAGTCACCACCGGTGCAACGGAAGGTCTATTGTCCACACTTCTGGCATTCATCAATCCCGGTGATGAAGTCATTGTTTTTGAACCATGTTATGACTCATATGTCCCTGTCATTCGCATGGCCGGTGGGATACCTGTGCCCGTCACTTTGCATGAACCCGTCTTCAAGTTCAATCATCATGAATTGAAGGAAGCGTTCACCCCAAAAACAAAAGCCATTCTCATCAATACGCCACATAATCCAACCGGTACGATGTTCAATCAACTAGAATTGGGTTTTATAGCGGATCTTTGTCAGGAATTTGATGCACTCGCCATCATGGATGAAGTCTATGAACATATTTGTTTCGATTCATCCGGTCATGTCCAAATGCGAACCCTTCCGGACATGAAACACAGAACAATCACAATATCAAGTTTGGGAAAAACGTTTTCATTTACCGGCTGGAAAATAGGTTGGATCATTGCTCCCGAGGAATTGACAATTCCAATCAGAAATGTCCATCAATATACGGTGTTTGCAACGGCAACTCCTTTTCAAAGCGCCGCTGCAGCCGCATTGGATTTGCCTGATTCTTATTATTCCGGGTTATTGGAAATGTATCGATCAAAACGCGATTTTTTGTCGCATGCCTTATCCGGAGCCGGACTGCACCCCGTACTTCCCGAAGGGGCATATTTCATCATGGCCGACACTTCGGAGTATCCTTTTCCAAATATGAGAGCCTTTGCTTCATGGTTGATAAAAGAAGTCGGAGTTGCCTGCATACCGAATTCAAGTTTCTATATGAGACCTGAGAGAGCAGGAAATTATGTTCGGTTTTGCTTTTGCAAAAACAATGAAACGCTGGAATTGGCAGCTGAAAGATTCGCCCGAATGACCCCATGATGGATACACGCCCTTTCGTAAGGAGTCAAGCTGGGCAATTGTCTTTCAAAAGAGGTTGATCCCTTTGGTGTAAGCGAAGAATGACTCACTCTTTACGATGTTTTTTTAGTATTTTAGCAGTCATCACAATTCATATCAATCATTCAACAGGTACTGAACCATGTCTCAGCCACTGCATATCACCGATGAAAACTTTGATGCAGAAGTTTTGAATTCCGATAAACCCGTTCTTGTCGACTTTTGGGCCACTTGGTGCGGTCCTTGTCGTATGATAGCCCCGATCATTGAAGATTTGGCAAAAGATTATGATGGAAAGGCAGTAATCGGAAAATTGGATGTTGACAATAATCAACAGTCAGCAGAAAAATTTGGAATTCGTTCGATTCCCACGATATTGATTTTCAAAGGCGGCCAATTGGTGGACACCATCATCGGTGCTGTTGGAAAGCCATATATCACAGAGCGTCTTGAAGCTCACATGAATTGATCGGAAATCAATCATGGGCAGACCGAATCTACTCAACCAAGAAGCATTGATGCATCATATGGCATTGCTCCCTTCTTGGGAATCTGATGGAAAGTCAATATGCAGGACTATCATACTTCATGATTTTGTATCAGCAATTGGATTCGTGAATGCTATAGCAATACATGCCGAATCGATGGATCATCATCCCGAGATTCGTATCTATGGTTGGAACAAGGTTGAAGTTACCATCAGTACTCACGATCAAGGTGGGCTTACGGAATTGGATATGGTTTTGGCGTCGAAAATAGATGCAATATCCTTCTGAAATAGAATGGCTCGACAGAGAATATTTAGGGCAACCATTGCTTTGTCAACGGTTGCTTTTTTTATCACTATCCTAGAATACTAATGAATCCGATAATATCAGATGTTCATGCTCGGGAAATTCTCGATTCACGAGGAAATCCAACAGTTGAAGTGGATGTCATTCTTGAGGACGGGTCTTTTGGCAGTGCTGCCGTTCCTTCCGGGGCAAGCACCGGGGAACATGAGGCATGTGAACTCAGAGATGGCGATTCTTCGCGTTATGGAGGGAAAGGGACACAAAAAGCGGTTGAGAATGTCAATACAATAATTGCAGAAGCATTGGAAGACATGGATGCCGATGATCAGCATGAAATCGATGAAACATTGATTGACTTGGATGGCACTTCCAATAAATCACATTTGGGTGCCAATGCAATTCTTGGCGTGTCGATGGCTGTTGCAAAAGCTTCGGCTGCCAGCTATGGAATGCCATTGTATCGATATCTCGGTGGGATCACAGGAAATACTTTGCCTGTTCCTATGATGAATATTTTGAATGGCGGAAAGCATGCTGACAATACAGTTGACATACAGGAATTCATGGTAATGCCTGTTGGTGCCGACACATTTTCTGATGCACTTCGCATGGGCACTGAAATCTTTCATGCCTTGCGTGCAGTTCTGAAGAAACACAATTACAATACTTCTGTTGGTGATGAAGGTGGATTCGCACCTTCTTTGAAATCAAATGAAGAAGCATTTGATGTGATCATGAATGCAATTTTGGCCGCCGGTTTGCAACCGGGTGAAGACATTGTTTTGGCGATTGATGTTGCCGCAAGTGAAATGCACAAAGATGGTGTGTATCACATGTACAAATCCGGTGGAGCTTCAAAGACAGCTGAAGAGATGGTTGCTTGGTATGCTTCCATGTGTGATCAATATCCATTGTTTTCCATCGAAGACGGAATGGGAGAAAATGATTGGTCAGGATGGGCGATGTTGACAGAAACCCTTTCCGAGAAAGGGGTGCAACTCGTTGGCGATGATCTGTTCGTTACCAATCCGGCATTCCTTCAAAGAGGAATTGATGAAAATATCGCGAATGCAATTTTGATCAAAGTCAATCAGATTGGAACACTGACAGAAACTTTGCATACGATAGCTCTTGCGAAAGAAAATAACTATGGTACGATTTTTTCGCATAGATCCGGTGAAACGGAAGATGTCACAATTGCGGACATTGCTGTTGCCACGAATGCCGGGCAAATCAAGACCGGTGCTCCAAGCCGTACCGATCGTGTTGCGAAATACAATCAACTATTGAGAATTGAAGAAGAACTTGGAAATTCCGCACGCTATGCTGGAATGTCCATACTTTGATCGAATTGAATGATTCACCACATTTGAGGCGAGATTGAAATGAACATTGTCTTTGGTACCGATGGTTGGCGCGGCATCATCGCTCGCGATTTCACCTATGACAATCTTGCGATGGTTGCCACTGCAACCGCTCAGTATATCATGCGAATAGGAGACAAGAATCCTTCCGCAGTCATTGGATATGACACTCGATTCATGTCCAGAGAATTTGCCGAAGAAACCGCGAGGGTATTTGCCTCTCACGGCATCACGGTCCATTTGACGCAAGATATATCTTCCACTCCACAGGTTTCATTTCATACCAAACAGAAGGGTTCTGTCCTGGGCATTGTTATAACGGCAAGCCATAATCCACCGATATACAATGGTTTCAAGGTGAAGGGTCGTTTTGGCGGACCTGCTTATCCTGAAGAGATAGCAGAAATTGAAAAAGAATTGGAAAAGCTCGGGAACAAGGTGCCAAAAGCTCCTGCCAAAACATTGGATGAATATATTCTTGAACGCATGATCCGACCATTTGATGCTCAAGAATCTTATCTACGATATATCAGAAAGAAAATAGATCTAGATTTGATCAATGATTCGGGATATACTGTTCTTCTTGATGCGATGTATGGTGCAGGACAAAACATTCTTCCCAAAGTATTGAACAATGTTACGGAATTGCATGCCGAAGTGAATCCCACATTCGGTGAGGTGAAACACCCGGAACCGATTCCGCATAATCTTCATGAATTTCTTGATGAGATGAAATCAGGAAAATTTGATGTTGGTATCGCAACAGATGGTGATGCGGATAGACTGGGTGCCGCAGACAATGAAGGAAATTTCGTTGATTCTCAAAAACTGTTCATGCTACTACTGAAATATGTTTGGGAAGTGAAGAAAAAAAGAGGATCCGTAGTCAAGACAGTATCAGTAACTTCAATGGTGGAAAAATATTGCGCCAAGCATTCAATTCCATGCATCGAAACTCCTGTAGGATTCAAATATGTTGCCAAATACATGAATGAGGAAAAAATCATCGTTGGCGGTGAGGAATCCGGTGGACTTGGAACTATGCTGCATATCCCAGAGCGCGATGGTATCTTCAATGCATTATTGCTTATAGAACTCATGGCAACTCGCAAAAAGACACTTCGTGAATTATGCGATGAACTTGATGAGGAATTTGGTGCTCATAGATATATGCGTAAAGATGTACATGTGACGCCTCAGCAGAAAAAAGCAATTCTTGCCGCTTGTGCCAAGGGTCCTGCAAAGATTGGCAGATTCACTGTTACAGGTTCGAATACAAGAGACGGATACAAATTTTTTGTTGATAATGGATGGTTGCTTATCCGAGCATCAGGCACTGAACCTCTGATTCGTTTTTATGCCGAAGCAGAATCGATGGGTAAAGTGAATGAACTTCTCGAAGAAGGCATTAAGTTGCACTGATCTATTCAGGATTAACCGATGAAGAAGGATAGATCTCTCATTGAACGGTATCTAACTCAACAGCAAGAGATTCTTGGTTCGCATGTATTTGTTGAGTCTCATCCGAATATACCTCATATCATAGATTCTGTTC
>JBJTFZ010000212.1:0-3218 GCA_046093685.1 bacterium | reverse complement strand
CATCTATGTTTACCCACATTCCCATTGCTATTGCGCTTTTTTCCATATTAGGTACTATTACAGCCCAGACAATCTTGAACAGGGATTTTTTCACGGTACCTGATGGGATGAAGTTCCGGAAATGCACAGCTCAGGACATTGGGAATATCAATCTTTCAATGGAAGGGACGGGGGCATATTGGGATTGTTCAAGCATGAAACTCGAGGAGGCTGATGTAATCTATGCTTTCGACAAGTTTCCGGATTCTAACATACTGTTTTCAAAAGGGACATTCACATTGACCGCAATTGAAGGAGGAGCTTCTTCTTCCGCATTTGAATTGTATACAATGACAGATGGAGTTTTGCTATTGAGAGGCTTTGGTATATTTGATGAAATGGGCAATTCCTCTCCCCAATATTTCGATGTTCCCATTCCCATGCTTCGTTTTCCATGGGTATTGGGTGAATCATTCTATGTTGAACAACAAAACAGAATCGGCACAAAAGTCATGAATGCCCATGGGATGCTCACTTTGCCCGGAGATTCACCAAAACAAGCATTCAAATTCAAAGAATCCTATCGAGATGGAAACTCATTCTATGAAGAGCATACATGGTATGTAGATTCATTACCTTTTCCAATTTTGACAATCAGAGATCAATTTCTGGTTGAAGATTCAAGTCTTTTTCTAAGAACAATTGATATGCTCAAGAAGCCCTCTACGGCTTCGAGCATTGAAGATCATAATACTTCAGAAAGTCTTTTCCCTATTTGGCATAATAATATGCTTCACTTGCCGGAAAATTATACCTTGCATGCAGTGTATTCATTGAAGGGTGAATTCATTCCATTCACCGAAAGAATGAAGGGAGTATATGAAGTTCTTCATTCATCCAATGCAATGTTCATACTGTTTGCAGATTCACAAAAACGCATTCATTCTCAAATTCTACCCGTCATTCAATGAACTTGTTACTTTTCATCGGTTTTCTCTTTTTGTGTTCAGATCTGAATGCACAACCACCTGGAATCTCCTATACATTTGAGTATCCTTACAAAGATGGTATTCCAATTAAAAGACATCAAGAACGCAGACTCGCATTAAGGAACACTCATGGCAATCGCTCCCTGATTGTTTCGCTTTCGGCCGATATTCGCAATCGCCAGAATGATGTTGATCACCCATATCGTCAAAACAGCAATTTTCTCTATTTGACGGGTATGCCATATGCAAAATCTGCCCTCATCATAGCACCCGGTGGCATCGAACATGAAGGGAAAGTCTCACATGAATTTTTCTTCCTTCAACCCAGAAACACTGAAAAAGAAGCATGGGAAGGTGCAATGATGGGATTGGAAGAAGCAAAAATGCTGATGATTGATCGAATTCTTCCATACACGGAATTGAGATCCTTCTTGATCAAGCATTTAAATGGAATTGATACAGTGTTCTTTACCGGTTTGCCTACAGCAAATGTACCCATTCCACTTGCCGAGAAACCTCTTTCCGTGGAAAAAGCATTGAAGGACGATCTACAATCAACATTTCCGGAATTGTATGTGAAAACCACAATGCCTTCACTTAATGCAATGCGAGAAATCAAAGACTCCGATGAGTTGCGCCTCATGAAGAAGGCTATTGAAATAAGCATGGAAGGTCATCGCTCTGCAATGAAAGAATCATATCCGGGAATTACGGAATATGAATTGGAAGCGCTTATGGAATATGCTTTCAAAAAAGGAGGTGCGGAAGATATTGGTTATTCATCAATCATGGGTTCGGGTTACAATGCATGTATACTACACTATACTTCAAACCGCAAAGCCACATTGAACGGAGATTTGGTTTTGGCCGATTGTGGTGCGGAATTTCAAAATTATACGGCAGACATCACTCGAACTTTCCCCGTGAATGGAACATTCACGCAAGATCAGAAAACACTCTATGATTTCGTCTTGGAGGCTGCGGATTCGGCAATTGCAGAAGCAAAAGAAGGCACTGCATATCGTGCTCCACATAATGCCGCAAAACGAGTTTTGTTAAAAAAGCTGATGGGACTCGGAATCATTGAAAAAGAGGAGGAATTGAAGTGGTATTTCATGCATGGGACATCGCATTATCTAGGTCTTGATGTGCATGACCCCGGCACTATGGGTACACTCAAGGATGGCTCAATAATAACGGTTGAACCCGGAATTTACATCCCTCCCGGAAGTCCTTGTGATAAACGATGGTGGAATATCGGCATTCGTATTGAAGATGACATCTTAATCACGCATGCCGGTCCAGTCAATCTTTCAGAAAGTTTGCCAAGAACAACCACATCCATAGAAGCCTTGATGCATTCAAAAAACAAGTAATTCGTCAATTGTTCGTCAAATCACCCGAACTCTTGTTGCATGGGACAAAAAACATGACTGAATACAAAGTAAACAAAGAAGAATTACATACCTTGCTCAAAGCATTGGGCATATTGAAAGATGAAGAGCAATTATTGCTGGTGAACAATATAGAAATGCGTGATCCCTCTGCGGACATGATTAGCATTCTTGTTGATACGGTGAAGAACGCAAATATCTATCGCTCTTCATTCGAAGACTTGACCGAAAAGGAATTGGGAACTGTTATTTCCCAACTATATGCTATTGAACAATTCCTTTTGAAAGAATTCATGCAAGTGCACAAGCATATCACAAGAGGTCAGGAAGAATTGAAAAAAAGAAATGCCGGAAGCGATGTCAATAAAGATGGAATCCCACTCAATATTGATCAACAAATGGGAGAATTCCTGAAATCCATTCTCGACAAACATCGAGACGATGAATCATGATAATGATGATCTTTTTACAATTGCACTCAAAATCGGTGGTGTGACAAATGTGGTGAGCATGATCACGATGACAATCACTGAATATTCTGTTACTCCCACCACTCCCAGAGCCCTGCCAACAGAGGCAAAAATCAAACCTACTTCACCTCTTGGCACCATTCCCCACCCAATCAACCAATGATTGACTCCTTTTCCGGCGAAAAATCCTGATGCAAGTTTTCCGATAATCGCAATAAGCGTCAATACCAATGCAATAATGAGTGTATTCGGTTGCATGAAAACCGATACATCAACTGCCAAACCTGTCATTACAAAAAAGATTGGAGAGAGAAAGTGTCCGATTGGCTCCAAAATATGCTCAATGTGTTTTTCTTGCTCACTGTTCGCAATCTCTTGAACTCTTT